>CAYRXZ010000005.1:0-42931 GCA_964428615.1 uncultured Candidatus Saccharibacteria bacterium
CGCCACTTGCCGCCTCAAACTTGAATTACACAGCTTATTATTCAGAAATTAACCCTCTTTTGCAGGTATTAACAAAAATTAAAGCGAAAGCTTGCAATATTAAAAATAGAACGAAAATTGTAGTTCTATTAGAAAATGTTCTATCAGATATTAAACAAAATATTTTAAGACAAGAAGAAGACCAGGATCTGAAAAGTACGTATTTTGACACTTTTGGAAAAAGTAAATTTTTTGATGAAAGTACATTTAGCAAAATTCTCAAAACGAAAACTTACCTTAAGAAATTATATTTTAAAGATATTCTTATTTCTGAGCTTGTAACGGTGGCGGTATTGGGGTCTCTTGTCGAAAATTCGTATCTTAAACGTCAGGGAGATCTACGATTTAGGAGAGGAAAAGAACTATCGGAATTAAAAACCGTTGATTACTTTGAAACTATAAAATTAAAACTGAGAAGAATTATTAACGATATAAAAGTTATCGAGCCGAGTTTCGTTCCTACTTTAATTACGGAAGATGCCCGTACTATCGGGAAATTGCCGTTTTTAGGTATAGACGCCGTTATCACAAGTCCGCCTTATCTGAACGGAACAAATTATTTTAGAAATACAAAAATAGAATTGTGGTTCTTGGGTTATTTAAAAAATCTTGATAATCTTGGTAATTTCAGAAAACTTGCGGTAACGGCAGGCATTAATGATGTTTCGTTAACCCTAAAAAAAGAGATAAATGATACGTCTTTAAATCGCCTAGTCTCTATATTGGAGGATAAAGCTTACGATAAAAGAATTCCTAAAATGGTTCATGACTATTTTGCTGATATGAGAGTTATATTTGATGGTCTAAAAAATCAGTTAAATAATAATGCAATTCTCGCTATTGATTTGGGCGATTCAATTTATAGTGGTATTCATGTAAAAACCGATGAAATTTTTAAGAAAGTTTTAATCAATATGGGTTATAGCTTTGAAAAAAGTATAACCCTTCGAAAACGTCAATCTAATAATGGACAAGAACTAAAACAAGTTTTACTGCTATTTAGATATTGCAAAAACGTCAAAAATACTAAATATCAATTCGCCTGGGAAAAACAATGGAGTTATTTTAAAAAGACTATGCCGCATCATTCAGGTGAAATGGCAAAGAGAAATTGGGGCGACCCGATTCATTCATTGTGTTCTTATCAAGGTAAACTTAAACCATCAATCGCGAATCAGCTTATTTCAACATTTGTTCCCGTTGGGGGTAGTATGCTCGACTTGTTTAGTGGGGTAGGAACTATTCCGCTTGAGGCGGCACTACAAGGGAAAAAATCTTTTTCTTTTGAAATTAGCCCAACCGCTATTGCCATTTCACGGGCAAAACTTAACATTCCTTCGGAGCGTAAAATTAACCAAATATTAGAGGAATTGAATTGCTGGATTAAAAAGGGAAATATCTCAAAGCAAGACAGAGAAGATGCGAACAACTTCGGGTTGAATAAAAAAATTAAGGACTATTTTCACCCCAAAACCTTAGGACAAATATTAAGTGCTAGAAATTATTTTAAGCATAAGGGTTATACGACTACTGAGGATGCATTAGTCATGTCGGCAGTGATGCACATACTTCATGGGAATAGACCATACGCTCTCAGTCGACGATCTCATGGTATAACACCATTTGCTCCAACAGGGAAATTTGAATATAAAAACTTACTTGAAAAATTGAGGGAAAAGGTGGACCGTACTGTTTTTGAATTGAATAGAGATAATTTTCAGCCCGGGACTATTTATTATCAAGATGCTACAAAAACATGGCCTTCGGAAGTTAAAGAATTAGATGCCATTATCACAAGCCCGCCGTTCTTTGATAGTACGCGTTTCTACTCGGCAAATTGGATGCGTCTTTGGTTTGCTGGGTGGGACTCAATTCATTTCAAAACAGAACCGTTTAATTTTGTCGATGAATTACAAAAGAAAGATCTTTCTATTTATGATGGGATATTTATGCAAGCACGAGAACGATTGAAATCGGGAGGGGTTTTGGTTATGCATCTTGGCAAAAGCTACAAGTGTGACATGGCAAATTTACTCAGTGGAAGGGCAAAGAGTTGGTTTAAAACTTACGATATTTTTGAAGAGAGTGTTGAGAATGGAGAATCACACGGAATAAAAGATCGAGGATCGGTAACAAAACATCAATATCTCGTGCTCGTTTAACGAGAATAACCTAAAATTCTTTTATTTTTTTCTGATAAATTATCTACAAGATTATAGTCTTTGAGAAGTTTTTTAAGATCTTTAATGCGCCTTGAAATATCGGTAGCGCTTCTTACTGTAAGCATTCTACCGACGCAAGCGTCTACATCAATATTTGGATTGATTATGGGTTTCTTGCTCGATAATAGCTCTAAATTCGCTCCGACAATATCGGCAAGTTTCTTAAGTTCGTTATTTATATAAAATTCACTAGGCCATTTATCATGCTTATTATCATTCGCTTCTTTAGAGAGTAACGCTGCGTTTCTGGTATTTAATGGATAAAGCCATTTTGATGGAAGGATATGATCAACCGCCCATGTTTTTCGTTTTTTGATATCTAATGGTTTTCCAGTTTTAAAGCATTTACTTCCAAAACGCTTAAAAAGATCGCCTAGATTAAGTCGCTCGTTTTCTCCAGCAAGGAGTAACTCCGCAGTTCGTCTTTTTGCTGATGATTCGTGTAATTGTTCTTTGGTTCTTTTTGGATTAAGATTTGTATTAATAACAGCTTTACAGCTACGGCATTCCATTTGTTTTTCGAGAGGCCCCCATCCGGCGTGGCCGCTAAATGCACGAGCCGGTAGAATACGACCGCATGTGTTGCACTGTTTCCAATAGGCATCTTTTGATTCTGTAGCTGTTGTAAAAAAAGCTTTCCAAAATCGTTGAGCAGCTAATGAATTGCTTTGTGTAATTTTTTTATCCCATGCATTAAATGGGAGAGGTTTGCCATTTTTATCTTTAAGTGGGAGGGGCGAATATTTACTATGGATAAAATTACAATTGGTACATTTCCACGATTGATTTTCATATGCATCGGCAGGATTAAATAATTTTTTTCCTACAAAAAGGAAATTCATTTTGGAACATTTTACACAAATAAAAGAGATAAAAATTTCGTGCACTGGTATGTCAGGAACACGTTTGATATTTGTAATATTTTTTGTTGCTCGCCTTGCCATCTTTTAATGTATTTATTATATACAAAAAGTAACAAAAAACCACTCTATGAAAATAATGGTTTTTTGTTTTGGATACGGCACTCAGCCGGTATGACGTAAACGGTACAGAGAAAGTCAGCTGGTCGTGATTTGGGGCCACGCAAGGTGGTCGCCCACGATACTGTGCTGACTGGTGCTGCCGGACTAGGATTCGAACCTAGATACTGGGCTTCAAAGGCCCATGTCCTGCCATTAGACGACCCGGCAAAATCAAACTACAAATCACAAACGCTATAAACATCTAAACACTAAAATACACCAAAAACCTTTAAATTTCAACTGGGTTGCCGCCTTCGTACTGAATTTTTTTAAGTTTTAATTTTCCATTAGCGGTTAATTCCGCCTCCAATATTTTCATTCTTTTCCCTCCGCCAGTTGGCGAATTAATAGTCCACGTTCCCGGCTCCGGATTCAAAGCGCGAATTTTTCTTTCCATTTCAATTGGGTTATCTTTTTCTAAATCAATAAACGCATCTTCTGTTTTAATTTTTTTTGTGTATGCAGCTTGTAAGTCATCTTGGGGTAGGGGAGTAATCTCGCCGTTTATGTATTTTGGTAAAATTTCAATTAATAAATCCGCTCCAAACTCTGCGAGTTTTTTTGACAAAATTTCATAATTCCATTCTGAATTCTTAATTCTAAATTCTGAATTCGCTATAATAGCGCCGTGGTCAATTTTCTCATCAATCAAAAACAAACTCACTCCGGTTTTTTCATCGCCGTTTAAGATTGCAGCTTGAATAGGAGCGGCTCCGCGATATTTAGGTAAAAGCGAAGGATGAATATTTATAAAACCGTATTTCGGAATATCTAAAACTTCTTTCGGGAAAATCATTCCGTAAGCGACCACAATCGCCAAGTCGGGATTAAGTTTTTTTATAATTTCCAAAAGTTCGTTTTTATCTTTCGGTTGATAAACAGACAGATTATTTTTTTCCGCCAAAACCTTCACCGGCGGGGGAGTAAGAATTTGTTTTCGGCCTATTGGCTTGTCCGGAGAGGTTATTACGCCAACTATTTGATAATTTTCTTTTATTAGCTTTTCAAGTGAAGGCAATGCAAACTCCGGATTCCCTAAAAATATAAGTTTCACATTCTTCATAATTTTAAATTTCCCAAAAATATAACAAACTGTTGACGATCGTCAATAGTTTGTTATGCCTTATTTTTATTTAATATCTTTCATCTTATATAATTTATCACACTTATCAATAAAAAGTATGCCATTAAGATGGTCTGTTTCGTGCTGAAAGACTCTCGCTAGCATACCAACGACTTTTATTTTTATTTTTCTAGCATTCTTGTCTTGTCCGGTAATAGTAATTTTTTCCGGCCGCTCAACAACTCCATAAAGCCCGGGCACGCTCAAGCAACCTTCTTCAATTGAAATTTTTTTGTCTGAAAACTTAATTATTTCTGGATTAAAAATAGCGTAAAATTTATCCGACACGGATTTAGGTTTATATGAACGTGTATTTATATGGATATTGTATCCGTGTTCATCTGTTTTCTTATCTGTGTTTATCTGCGACGAAGGCAACTGCGCCACAAAAAGCTGCATATTCAAACCTATCTGATTGGCGCTTAGGCCAACACCGTTTGATTCAGTCATCATCTTTCGCATATTTTTTATTAATTCTGCCAACTCCTTTTTGTCCATTTTAGAAAAATCAAAATGGATAGTTTTCTTCCGCAAAAACTTTTCGTCCTGCTTATTTTCTATTGTGATTATTTTTAGGTTTTTTTCCGGCATTTTTATATATTATACGCTCATTTTTTATTTTCCAAAGAAAAAGCGCAACTTCATTTTTCGGCTTTGAATGTTTTATTTCATTCCAAATTTCATAAATCGCCTGATATCCTTTTCCTTTTATAAAACTCATTATTGTCGGAAATTTTATTTCTTTCTTAAAATAAAAGAATATCGTGTCTGCCAATTCCTGCTCCTTGGTATAAACTCTCGGTTTTTTTAACTCGATTTTTATTTCTTTTATTGGCTTCATCTAAAATCTATGGAAGTCCGACTTCCATAATATTTAATTATTTAACAATAACGACAAATTCTCCTTTTTGTGCACTTTTATCTTTATTTAATTGCTCAATTATTTCATCAATATTCCCGCGGTAAATTGTTTCAAATTTTTTGGTTAACTCTCTACAAACCACAAGTTTAGAATTTAGAATTGAGGATTTAGAATTTAGGATTTTTTTAAGCTGTTCTAATGTTTTGATTATTCGATGTGTTGATTCATAAAATACTACCGCATGTTCCGCTCCAATTATTTTTTTAAAAAACTTTTCTCTACCTTTTTTTGCCGGCGGAAATCCCATAAAAATAAATTTGTCCGTGGGAAAACCTGAAACGCTTAAAGCGACAATCAATGCCGACGGTCCCGGTAGGGGAATAATCTGAACTTTGGGTAAACGTGAAACAACAAGCTCAACTAATTGATTACCTGGGTCTGAAATTCCCGGAGTTCCAGCATCTGTTACTAAGGCTAATTTTTTGCCCCTTTCGAGCTGCTCAAGTATATAATCGGTTTTCGCCACTTTGCTATGTTGAAAATAGCTGATTAAAGGCTTTGAAATCTCATATTTTTGCAAAAGTTTAATAGTTTGACGGCTGTCTTCACAAAGAATAAAGTCGACCTCTTTTAACGTTTCAAGGGCTCGCAAGGTGATATCTTTGAGATTCCCAATGGGGGTCGCCACAATGTATAAGATTCCCATGATTTTTAGTATAAAGTATTTAGTATAAAGTATAAAGTATGCGCATTTTTTAATAAAAATAGGGTATAATAAAAAATAAATATATTGATTAAGTATAAATTCTTTATTGCAATAAACTCATTTGTTTGATAAAATTATTGAATGAAAAAAATAAACGCTAAAAGAATAATTAAAACATGTGCGCTTATTATCGTTCTCGCCCTTCTGATTGGCGGGGCTTTTTATTACGGCTATAACGAGGGCGAAAAAAATCCGCAAATAAAAATTATTCGCGGAGTCGCCAATATTGAAAACGGCGAAACAGAAGCTGTTGATTTTTCACTTTTTTGGGACACATGGAAAATACTTGAAGATAAATATGTCGGCGCAGAAGATTTAAATAATCAAAATTTAGTTTATGGCGCCATTTCAGGATTAATCAATTCTCTTGGAGATGAAAACTCTGTTTTTCTTTCTCCAGAAGACGCAAAAAAATTTAATCAGGATATATCAGGCCGATTTTTCGGCATTGGCGCCCAACTTGATGTAAAAAATGGCCAATTAATGATAGTTGCGCCGCTTAAGGATTCACCAGCTGAAAAAGCCGGAATTAAAGCGGGAGATAAAATAATGGCAGTTGATGATAAAAGCACTTACGGAATGATGGTTGAAGAAGCAGTTAAAATTATACGCGGAGAGCAGGGGACAATAGTTAAATTATCTATTCTAAGAGATAGTTTTAGCGAACCTCGAGAGTTTTCAATTATCCGCGATATAATCAATATTCCTACAACCGAGTCAAAAATGATTGGCGATGTAGCTTATATACACTTATATAATTTCTACGAGCAATCGCCATTTATGTTTTATCAAACGGCAGTTGAAATGGCGTTAAAAAATCCAAAAGGATTAATTTTAGATTTAAGAGATAACCCGGGCGGCTATCTTGACGCAGCGGTCAATTTAGCAGGCTGGTTCTTGAAAAGCGACACAACTGTTGTTACTGAAAAATTCGGTTCCGGCGAAAAACAAGTTTACACTTCTTATGGAAACTCTTTATTTAAAGAACTACCGGTTGCTATTCTTATAAACGGCGGTTCAGCTTCGGCTTCAGAGATTTTAGCCGGTGCTTTAAGGGATAATAGAGGAATAAAAACAATCGGGGAAAAGAGCTTCGGTAAGGGAACAGTTCAACAGCTTGAAGCGCTTAAAGATGGCTCTATGGTAAAAATAACCGTTGCTCACTGGATAATGCCTAAAGGAGATTTAATTGAAAAAAACGGTATAGATCCTGATTATCCGGTTGAATTGACCGACGAAGATATTGCTGCCGGCCGCGACCCGCAGCTCGATAAAGCACTTGAAGTCATAAAAAGAGAAATGGGAGAACAAAAATCTTTAGATCCTATTCCAATGATATTAAATATTATACTTCAATAATGAAAATAATAATTCTTAAAGATATTAAAGACATAGGCAAAAAATTTGACGTGAAAAACGTCAGCGACGGTTATGCCAGAAACTTTTTGTTCCCGCAAGGTTTAGCGAAAATCGCTACCGAAGAAGCGATAAAAAATCTTGAAGCGCAAAAAGCGGCGACACTCAAAGAAGAAGAAAAAAATAAAATTGAATTAACCGCTTTGGTTAAAAACCTTGAAAGCAAAGAATTTGAATTTAAAGTTAAAACAGGGGACAAGGACGAAGTGTTTAGCTCTATTACTAAGAACGATATCGCAGCGAAAATTTACACGGATATTAATGCGAGTTTGCGCGAACACATTGAAATTAATTTAGAGCGACCAATAAAAAAACTCGGCGAGCACCGAGTTGAAGTTAATCTGGGAAAAGGAATAAAAGTTAATCTTAAAGTTAAAGTTATTTCTTTATAACATTCACAACTTTAACACTCCTTTTATTGCCGTCAAATTTTGTTTTTATTTTGGAAGTGAATTTAACAGCTCCCGGTTTCAAAGCGTATAGAGTATCGTCTTTTCCCATACCTACGTTTAAACCGGCTAAATATTTTGAGCCTCTTTGACGAATTAAAACTTCGCCCGCTTTAACTTCCTGATTATCTTGCCTTTTAACGCCAAGGCGTTTTGAAGCTGATTCTCTACCTAATTTAGTTGAACCTCCAGATTTAGTATGTGCCATAGTCGCTTCGCTCCAAACACCAAACTACAAGCACCAAAATACAAATAAATCGTATTGGAATTTGTGATTTGTTATTTGGAATTTTCATGAATTATAGTATAATCCATAGTGTTATGTCAACTTCAAAACTAATTTTTGATATTGAAACTGTAGGCGAAGATTTTGATTCTTTTAATGAAACAACCCAAGAATCACTAACTCGCTGGATTAAAAAAGAATCGGAGAATGAGGAAGAATACCGCGTAGCTTTAAAAAACCTTAAAGAAGAGTTAGGTTTTTCGCCTTTAACCGCAGAAATTGTGGCTATTGGCACGCTAGACTACGAGAAAAATCAAGGCGGAATTTATTTTCAGGCGCCAGGTGAAAACATTAACGATTTTACGGAGGAGGGGATTAAATTCAAACAAATGACAGAAAAAGAAATGCTTGAATATTTTTGGAAAGAAATCGCCCCGAAATATAACGAATTCATTTCTTTTAACGGCCGACAATTTGATGGCCCGTTTATGATGATTCGCTCGGCTTACCACGGAATCCGGCCAACTAAAAATCTATCCGAAAGCCGATATTTTTATCAACAAAGAACTTGTGTTCATATTGATTTAGCCGACCAATTAAGCTCTCAAGGAAATTTAAGAAAAAGAGGAAGCCTACATATGTGGAGTCGGCTTTTTAGGATAAAAAGCCCAAAGGAAGATGGTATAAGCGGCGATAATATTGCGGAAATGTTTAAAAATAAAAAATATGCTGAGATTGCAAAATATAACGCCGGAGATTTAAGGGCGACTAAAGAATTGTATGAAAAGTGGATTGGTTATCTTAATTTGTAAATCCTAAACAATATCTGATACGGGATTTGGTTTTAGGTTTAGCCGCTAGTATGGTTTTAGAGTATAGTTTTGGGCGTTAAAACCTCAAACTAAAACTTTTAACTATACAAGCCGCTATACCATTAAACCAAAACTTTATTGGAATTTATTTAGAATTTAGAATTTAGTGCTTAGAATTTTATTTTTATGTTTACTTATTTTAAGAATTGGATCACAGAGCACAAAAAGGACATAATAATTTTTCTTCTAATTTTCCTTATGTGCTCAATAAGTTTCGGTTTGGGCTATTTAGTAAACCGTGAATTTAATCACGCGCCAATTATTATTGAAAAGTGTTCGCAATAAATAGATAATTTCAACGCACGACACATAATGCAATTCGTAATACCGATATAACAAACCATTGACGATCGTCAATGGTTTGTTATGTTTTATTTTGCGTCAACTTATAATAAGTTGACTAACTAGTTTAAAAATGCTATCTTCTTTTTAAGAACTTTAAATTTTTAAGAAGGAGGAGGACCATGCCAAGTAAACGATTGCAGTTTTCTACAACCGTTGTAACCGTCATAACAATAGAAACACTACGAAAATTCTTTAAAACGCGAGTGCGATTGCTTGCATTCATTTCTGGAGTTATTTTTATCGGCATAGAATTCTTTTTAATTAATTTCTTGTCTTGAGATGAAAGGAGAGTGAAAGATATGAGAAAAATCGCCAAGATTTTAATAACTATCGCGTTTATTGTAATCATCGTTTCGGGTGTCCACAAAGGCATGGTTTCTCTGCATTTTCCTGGTAACATGATACCTCTCGGTGTCGGGTTTCTATTGGCAGTTTTATGCCTCGCTTTCTACTCTGCAACCCGAAAACCATCAAAATAGGGGATTTGTGAGTAATTCACAACCAATTCGTGCCCGTTTCATAAAACAATTTGAGCGGGCATTTTTTTATTACAAATATCCAGCTTGTTTCAAAAAATATTCATTCTCCCATTCCCATAATCTTTTCGCGCCTAAAAACGCCTTGTAATCCTCCTGCCAACAGGGGAATTCCTTAAGTTCAACTTCGCCTTTAGGCTCGGACCATATATGTTGACAAGCCTTAGCTTTCACGGTATAAGGAGTTTTTATTTTTTGTCTACCGCCTTTTTCACGCATAGTGGCTCCGCAATTTATACATTTTCTTCCTTGATCAATTCTTAAAATCCAACGGCTCTGAAGATTTTTAAATTTATTTTCAAGCGCTGCCATATAAGCGCTAGTTTGAAGATTATAATCACGATAAATCGCTTGTGAAGTTTTTATATCTAAAACACCAAATTTGCCATCTATCAACGCCAAGGCATCCAATGTGCCGGCATAACGGTCGTCGCGATTGACAACTTGTTTTTCAACAAATTCGGGATCGACCTGAATATTTGTTTTATTTAAAAATTCAATAAAAGCTTCAACCGCCGGTTTTATAACTTGGTCAACTTCCGGCGTTATTCCAACAAGAATTTTTTCAACCGCTTCATGAAGTAATGTGCCTTCGCTAGCAGATTGCTTTTTTATAGCTTCACCTTCATTAAAACTTCCCAAATCACCATAGAAACGATAAAGCGCCGGCTTAGCTTTTATTTCCACGATTTTTGTTACACGCGGATACCAAGCGCCGTCAATCTCATAACCCGAAAGGCTTTTAAAGCTTTCTAAATTGTTGTAATACATAAAAATAAAATTCTAAGCACTAAACTCTAAATTCTAAATTCTAAATAAATTCCAATAAAGTTTTGGTTTAATGGTATAGCGGCTTGTATAGTTAAAAGTTTTAGTTTGAGGTTTTAACGCCCAAAACTATACTCTAAAACCATACTAGCGGCTAAACCTAAAACCAAATCCCGTATCAGATATTGTTTAGGATTTAGAAATTAGGATTTAGGATTTAGTTTATCAAACTATCGGTCATTTTGTAAATATCTCCGGCGCCCATCATTATTATAATCGCCGCAGAATTTAGAATTGAGAATTTGGGATTTAGGATAATATTTTCTAAAACTTTTTTTAGGTTCTTTTGTTGGGAAGAGGGAATATGGGTGATAATTTTCAATTTACAATTTTCAATTTTCGAAATACGCTTTTTAATTGTTTCTGCTAACTTCTGGGAAATATTTTGCGACACTTCAGATGAATTTTCTCTACCACGAACCTTAAATATATCCAATAAAATCAAATTATTTACATCGTCAAAAGCCTCTGAAAACTCGTTAAAAAGCGAAGTCAGCCTCTTTGTCTGGTGAGGCTGAAACACGCAAATTAGGGCCTTTTTGGGCCATTTCTGGGCTATTCCAGAGAGGGTAGCCTTAATTTCGGTCGGGTGATGGGCATAATCGTCATAAACCAGGATTGAGGATTTAGGATTGAGAATTAAAAATGTTTTTTTGTTCCTATGTCCTAAATTCTTAATTCTAAATTCTCCTCTATATTCCATCCGGCGCCAAGCGCCATTAAAAGAACCAAGCGCCGCAAATATATCTTTTTCTTTAACTTTCATTAATCGCGCCAATTCATAAACAGCCAAAGAGTTTGAGACGTTGTGGCTACCGGTGATTTTAAGAAATTTCTCTAATCGTTTGCGAATATTTTCCTTAAATTTTTCTCGAATACTAAACCAAACAATTTTTATCTTTTTCTTTTTGGCGATTTTTTCAATTTTATTTTTCAAACTGAAAAGATTTTTGTCATCTTTGTTTAAAATTAAAATGCCGCCGACTTGAATATTACCGACAAAACCAAGAAAAACATTTTTGATCTCGGAAAGATTTTTATAATAATCAAGATGCTCGCGGTCTATATTTAATATAATTGCGGCCCAAGGAAAATAATTTGAAAAAGCGTTGGCATATTCATCGGCTTCTATTATAAGGTGTTTGCTTTTACCATTTCTGAAGTTAGACCCGCCAAACTCTTTAAGTTTTGTACCGACGATGACCGTAGGATCAATTTTTGATTTAATTGCGACTAAAGACATTAATGCTGTTGTGGTACTTTTACCGTGCGCACCAGCTATGGCAATAGTCTTATATTGCCGGGTCAGACTTCCAAGCGCTTGAGAATAACTCATTAGGGATATTTTTAACTTCTTAGCGCGGTCAAATTCCGAATTTCCAGCCTTTACGGCGGCGGTGTGTACCACTAAGTCTATACTTTTATCCAAATTTGAGGCTTTTTGACCTATAAATACCTTAACTCCTTCTTTCTTTAATTCTTGTGTGGTTTCAGAAGGGGAGGCATCAGAACCTGAAACATTATATCCTTTTGACAAAAACCAGCGAGCTAAAGCGCTAGTTCCAATTCCGCCTATACCGATAAAATAAACTTTGGGCTTCATAAAAAATATTTATATTTAGAAACTATTTTATACCAATACTGTTTTTTAGTGAAATTACAAGAGAAGAGTAGTGGTAACCAGGATATTAAATCAATATCTGTCGTAAAAGATATATTTTGCGTCAGTTGATTAAACTTATCCATACCACTTCCCTCGAGCATTTACCTTATAAATTGAATAATCCAATTAAGCGCATCTATAAAGAATTGGAATATTTTAATAAGAAGTTGGAGTAATGCTACGATAAACCCGCCGAGATTGGCAAGAATATATTGGTCAAACCAATTATTAGTGTAGGTCAAAAGCTCTGTTAATTTTTGAAGTAATTCCATAATTTTTTATTAAAATTTAATTCAAACCTCGACCATTTATAAATAATCCAACGGATTTAAATCTCCTCCGTATGGCAGCAAACCGCACATCCTGGACGATCCCATTTTGAAAGTTTGGCTGGAAAAAACAGAGAAGTGCAGGTGAGGGCCGGTGGCGTATCCTGTTTTACCCGAATACCCTATTAATTCTCCCCTTTCAATTGTATCCCCAACTTTGACTTTTTGCAAAGATAAATGCGAATATAAAGTTGTTAAATTATTTTCGTGTTTAATAACAATAAATTTTCCGTAAGCGCCCTTATTGCAATATTTATCCGAATCACCAACAGCAACCACGATCCCCTTTTCCGCGCTGTAAATAGGTGTTCCAATAGATGCCGCTAGATCTATCCCATTATGCCATTTTCCTCTATACCCGTATTGCGCAAAAGCCGTTGCTCCATAATCTTGTGTTAATCTTCCACTTGTGGGCCAAGCCAATACCCCCGGCCTCTTTGATGGTAAAGCTGACGGGTCGATTTTCAATCTTAACTCTTCATCCATTGTTTCAATTTCCGAAGCAATTTCAACTTGTTTTTTTTGAAGCTCGGTTAATGTTTGTTGATAAATCTTTTCTTGATTTTTTGTTTGGGTCAGAATGGTTTGTTTCTCGCTTTTAACATCATTTAATATTAACTGCCGGCTTTTAAGATTTTGCTTTTCAACTTCAATGTTTTCTTTTTTATTATTCTTTTCGCCAATTTTACCCGATAAAACATTTTTTGCTTCTTTAAGGCTGCTTATTTCCACCATTAAACCGCTGCTTAAATCCGCTAACGATTGCATTTCAAAAACACTATCGGTCAAACTTTTATTTTTTAAAAAAATTATAAATGGAGTTTCAGAGTCCTGTTTTTGGAATTCGCGAAGCATTTGTGCTACAGCTTTTTCTTTTAATGCTACTTCTTCTTCAGCGCTTAAAATATCGCCATGTAAAGAATCTATTTCAAGTTCAAGTTTATCTATAGTCAATTCGTTAGATTTAATACCCAAATCAACCTGTTTAATATTAGAATTAACTTTTTTTATTTCGCTTTGGAGCGTTTGGCTTTGGCCTTGAACACTTTCAAGAATTTTTTGATTTTCATTTATTTGATTAGTAATTTCGAGAAGCTCTTGGGTTTTCTGGTCAATTGAATTTTTTAAGTCGGCTGCGGAGACAAGAATTGAGAATTGAGGATTAAGAATTGAGAAAAAAATTAAAGATACCACGCATAAGTAAAAAAATAATCTTTTTGGAAATTTATTCATATAAAGTCGCAGACAAAATTATTTTAATTTCTCGATGGCGATTTGTAATCGCTTCAAAGTTTCTTCCTTCCCAAAAACCTCCATTATTTCAAATGGTCCGGGTGATGCTTCTTTGCCTGAAAGCGCGGCTCTTAACGGCCATAATAAATCTCCCCTGCCCCAAACCGCTGTTAGTGGCGTTATAACCTCTTCAATATTTTCTTTAGTAAAATCAGCTTTAAAAATCTTATCTATCTCTTCAGACAACAATTTTAAATTTGCCAATGTTTTTTCTTTATTCATAATAGACTCCTCTCCTGTTGGTCTTGGCCAAGCTAAAAGTTTTTCGTTGTAATCCGGCAGCTCAAAAAAGAAATCCGCCAATTCTTTAAAATCGGACAATTTTTTTATTCTTTCTTTTTCAAGCGAAACCGCTTTCGTTAAGATTTCTTTATTTTCATCATTGGACCACGAGTCGGGAACAAAATTTTTCATTCTTTCAGCTAATTCTTCCGAAGAAAGTGTTTTTATATATTGGCCGTTAAGCCATTCGAGTTTCTCAATATTGAAAACCGCGCCGGCCTTTTGTACGCGCTTTAAATCAAATTCTTTTACCAATTCCCCTATTTCTAAAATATCTTTATCTTCTTTGGGATGCCAGCCTAAAAACGCTAAAAAATTTATAATAGCTTCTTTTAAATACCCGTCTTTCACATAATCTGTGAGCGCTGTTTCAAGATAACGTTTTGACATTTTTTTTCTGTCAGGAGTAAGAATCAACGGCAAATGCGCGTAACGCGGAGTTTCAAAACCAAGCGCCTTCTGAATCAAAATTTGTTTTGGGGTATTTGAAAGATGATCTTCTCCCCTGATAACATGGGTTATTTTCATTTCAGCATCATCAACAGCATTTGAAAAATTAAACAGCGGTGAATGTAGATTTTTAGCGATAACAATGTCGCCAATTAAAGAAACATCAAAATTAACTTTCCCGCGAATAATATCAATAAATTCAACTTCAATTTCGGGGACTCTAAAACGAATAACTGCCGACCCCCCTTCTTTTATTCTTTTTTCGGCCTCGTCTTTTTTTATATTCCGGCAACGTTTGCCATATTTTGGCGCCATACCCTGAGCCAACATCGCTTGTCGGTCTGCCTCAAGATCTTCTTTTGAACAAAAACAATAATAAGCTTTATCTTCTTCTATTAGTTTCCTTAAATATTTTTCATAAATATCAAGACGTTCGCTTTGTCTGTATGGGCCTTCATCCCAATCCAAACCAAGCCATTTTATACCGTCAATAATATCTTTTTCAAAATCCGAAGTTGATCGTTCAACATCGGTATCTTCAATTCTTAAAATAAACTTACCGTTGTTTTGCCTGGCAAAAAGCCAATTAAAAAGTACGGTTCGAGCTGAACCGATATGGAGAAAGCCTGTTGGCGAAGGCGCAAAACGCACTCGAATCGGTTTATTTGGACTTTCTGTCATTAATTAATTATGCCACAAAATAGCAGAATGTAAAAGGCTTTTTATTCTATTCTCTCAACCTTTTTAAAATTTCGTCTTCAACTTCTTGTCTATCGCGACCGTATTTTTGACGCGATGCTTCTTTGAGTTTTTCTCCAATTTCTTGGTCCCCCGCTTCAGGAGCAACCGTTCTTATATTAAAGGGCTTTGAAGTTTGTCCGTTTATTAATATTTTCGCGTAAGCGTTAAAATTATCTATATTTATTAAATCATTTTCATTAAAAGCCGGACTGAATTGCTTTGCCAGAAACTCTGCATCTTGCGGACCAACTCTGAAAGATATTAACGAACCGACATTGCCAAAAATTGAATCTTTAATTTTTTCATTCAACTGCGCAATGAATTGATGCGCGACAGTCAAATTTAATCCGTATTTTCTCGCCTCGGACAAAATAGTTGAAATAGAATCTGTAGTGAAGTTTTGAAACTCATCTATGTAAAGGTTAAAATCGCGACGTTTTTCTTTTGCCACGTCCGCCCGTGACAAAGCGGACATTAAAATTTTACCGACAATAACCATTCCCAAAAGATTAGCGTTGATATCCCCTATCTTACCCTTTGAAAGATTGACTAAAAGAATTTTTCCTTCATCCATTACTTGCCGGAAATTGAAAGCGGATTTCGGTTGGCCGATAATCGGCCTCATATAATCGTTGGCGGTAAAATTATTAAACTTAGAAGTTATATAAGGCGTCATATTTGAAAGCGCCGCTTCTCCACCTGCCTTAACCGCTTCCTTGCGCCAGAAATCAATAACCACCGGATTTGAAGCTTTTGAAAGTTTTCTTTCCCTAAATTCCGGGTCCGTAAAAATTCTTGCGACTTCCATCAAAGTCGCCTGCTCCGAAGAATCTTCCATCAAAAGAAGAAGCGCGTTTTTCATGTACTGTTCAAACATCGGCCCCATTGTTTCCACTAAAAAAAGTTTATTAAAAATACCTTGCATCTCGTTAGCGATAAAGGTTTTGTCTTCCGGCCTGTTAAAATCGTATTCAAGCATATTAAGTCCAAGCGGACGCCATCTATCCGAAGGGTCAAAAATTATAACGTCTTCAAAGCGTTTTTCCGGAATCAATCCTAAAATTTTTTCAATTAAATCACCATGAGGATCAACTATGGCTACACCATTACCTTGACGAATGTCTTCAATAGCCATATTGGTCATTAAGGTTGATTTCCCAGTGCCGGTTTGACCAATAGCGTAAACATGAAGCCGCCGGTCATCTTCAGAAATATAAACTTGTTTTCTTTCACCACGGAAAAAGCTTTCCCCAATAAGAGTGCCTTTGTTTGGAAGATTCGCGGGCGGCGGAGCTTCTTTTGATTTTAACCAGTTAATTTTGGGCACTTCAGTTGAAAAAGTCGGTAAATGAAACATACTTGCCAATTCTTCAACGTTTAAAATCATAGATTGATTATCATCAAATTCTCTAAAAGAAAATTGACGAACCAAATTGATTACTTCACGAGGTTTTATAATTTTTAATTCCTGGCGCGATGGCGCAGAAAATTGCGCAATGCCCCCGGAAACACCTTCCAAAATAGCATCTGTCTGGTATTGACTGGGCGAAGAAGCTAAAACTCTGAAATTAACAGCTAAGAGAGGCTTGCTTATTTTTGATTCTAATGTTTTTACCGCTTCACTATCTATAATTTTTTCTTCTTTTTTTTCTTCGCCAGAGAAAGCTTTTTGTAAATCTTTAGCATTAAAAGAATTACCCTTTATAACATCTTCAAGTTTTTCTCCCCTTTTTAATCTTTCAATTGCCGAATAAATAGCTTTTTTCGCTGAACTCGGCGCTACTTTTACTAAAATTTGAATTCCCGCTCCCTCGCCAACTTCATTTATTTTTGAAAGACCGCTTAAAACCGGTGAAAAAGTGTCTGTGCCAGTTTCCGCGTAAGTCCTTATCGGCAGGGCGTAAGAAAATTTTTGTTTTAAATAAACTCCTGAATTTACTCCGTTTGGGTTAAAAATATTATAATCATTTACTGATTCAACCTTAGCCTCGCTCCATAAACCTTCTATTTGCCTGCTAACAAATTCAATTGAATCCTTTGGCGCGGCAATATAAAAATGAATTTCTTCCCCTATACTATGAACTGACGCTTCCAAAGCAAATGGCGAATTCAAACCGGATAAAGCACCAAAAAGCTGGGAAGACAGATTTATTTCCTTTAAAAAATCTTCTTTAGTTTTTTGCTCTGATTTTTTCTGTGGTAAACGCACTAAAAGAACTTTAAGATTTAAAGCCTGTGAAAGTCTTTCTCTTTTTGAACGGCGATAAAAGAAAAACGCAATTGTGGTAAAAACGATTATTATTAAAATGACGGCGATGATAAAATATATTTCCATTTTTTTACGCCAATATTAAATCAATTTTCTTGTTTTCAATTCATTATAGAGTTTATCTGTTAGGGCATCATGAAAGGCATCTAAAACGAAAGCGTTTGAGGTAGTGGCTTTCTTTATTGTTTTCTCAAGCCCATCATTAAATACCGACTCAACTAATTTTTCCACTTGAAGTTTTATTTCCACCGACGAATCTTTAAGGTAATCAGGTAAAAATGTTTCTTCCCCATTGCTCACAGCATGAGAATCATTAATTTTTTTTACCGGCTGGCATTTTATTTGAAAAACTAGTGGAGTAATTGCCTGTTTTATAATATCCCTTTCTGAACATTCCCTGTTTTCTGCCAAATTTTTTTTCTCCATTACTTCCCTGCTTAACTTTTCAATATCTTTTTCTAATGTGTTATAATTGAACATATTCGTATTCAAATGACCAAAATTCTAAATTCTAAATCCTATATTCTAATTGCTATTTTAATTATAGCCGCTTTCTTTCGGCTATACAATATAACCGATTTACCCCCAGGGCTTTATCCCGACGAAGCAATGAATGGCAATAACGCATTGGAATCCAGTTGGAAAATATTCTATCCCGAAAACAATGGTCGCGAAGGACTTTTTATGAACATTCAGACAATTTTCTTGAAAGTTTTAATGCCATTTTCCGATGGCGCCCCCGAACCGTGGATGTTGCGTTTCCCTAGCGCAATTTTCGGAATTTTAACGGTTTTGGGAGTTTATTTTTTGGCAAAAGAATTATTCAGCAAAAATATCGCATTACTTTCTTCTTTTTTTCTTGCCACAAGCTTTTGGCATATCAATTTTTCACGAATCGGCTTTCGCGCTATAATGGCTCCGTTCTTTCTGGTTTGGGCTATTTACTTCTTAATTAAATCTCTAAATTCTAAATCCTATATTCTAAATTCTGTCATTGGAGGTCTCTTTTTCGGTCTGGGATTTTACTCTTATATTGCTTACCGTATAATGCCGTTGCTAATCGCCATTATCTTTTTTTATTTTCTTTACCAGCATCGAGAGCACGCAAAAAAACTCTGGACCGCGATTTCAATATATCTTATTTCTACTTTTATAATCGCCCTGCCAATTGGAATTTATTTTCTCCAAAACCCTGCAGACTTTTTCGGCCGTACAATTCAGGTTTCGGTTGGCGTTTCTCAATCACCAATCAAAAATTTAATTGCAAATACAGTTAAAACATTGGGAATGTTTAATTTTATTGGTGATGGCAATTGGCGACATAATATTGCCGGTGCTCCAGAAATATTTTTGTCCGTAGGAATTTTATTTATTATCGGAATTATTTTGGGACTTATCGCTATTTTCAGAAAGAATAAAAAAGAATTTCATATTCCGAGTTTCAATTTTTGGATTTTGTTCAGCTGGTTTGTTTTGGCAATGTTCCCGGTCATAATTTCCGATGAAGGCATTCCGCACGCGCTTCGAGCAATTCTTATGATTCCGCCGGTAGTTATTCTGACAGGAATCGGTGGAATTTGGCTTTACGAATTTATTTACAATAAAACACAAAATAATACAAAGATATTAAAAATTTTCCGTGTCGCTTGTCTCATTTTCCTTGTCGCTTTATCCGCACAGGCCTATTACGCCTACTTTATTCAATGGGGTAAAAATCCGAACGTGCAAGGCGCTTTTGCCGCCGATTATGTTAAAATCGGCGAACAATTAAACACTCTACCAAAAGAATTGCCTAAATATGTTTTAGTTGAAGCAGGCGGAGTTAATGTCCGCGGAATACCAATGCCAACACAAACCGTAATGTTTATAACCGACACATTCACGCCGGAAAAACAAATTTCCAAAAATATCTTTTACGTCTTACCTGATAAATTTAATCAAATTCCCAAAAACGCTTATACAGTGGTTATAAAATAGACAAACAAAAAACCGGCAAGTCATAAGCCGGATTCTGTACTACGCCAATATCGCAAGGAATTAATCTCCTTTATTTACTATATTCTAAGGCATATTAAACCCTAGGTCAATAGTAAGTTATCCCCTTAAAATAAACATTTTAGTTATAAGTTTAGCATTACACTTTTGACTTTTTATGGTAATATTAAATAAAAATCATGGGGTTATTAACGCAAAAAATTGAAGGAAATGAGGCGGAAAAGAAAATAGCAGCAGCGCTCGCTAAGCATTGGTATTGCAAAGTTGAGTCTTGGTTAACAATTATTAATATTATTGCTGTTATCGTCAACATATTTTTAATTCTAAAATTAATATAACAAGTGAAACATTTATTTATAATTCTAATTGGGGCAACTATATGGGGAATACTTTTATATTCAGTTATAAAATTTTTACCGCTTGGAAACGAAGGTAAAGCATTAATAACAATTCTAATTACCTGTTTGACAATTTTACTTCTGAAATTAATTGATAAAAATTTAGAAAAAAGAGATTAATTACACTACTTTTTACCCCAAGGCCGAGTATTGAGTTTATTATATATTGACAATATGAAAAAGAACGGAAAAATATTTTTGACTATAATTATAATTTTAATAATTGCTTGGTTATTCGACTTTTCTTCTTGGGCTAAAGAAAACATAGAATTAATAATCGCTGTGATGGTCGGATCTGTTATTGGCGGAATTTGGTGGGTTGCAGATAAACTTAAAGAGATTGAGGAGATTATAAAAAACAAATAAAAATTCCAACATCGTCCCATAAAGACAGCTATAATAATATGAAAAACTGGTTAGACGTTTTAGAGCAAATAGCGATAATAACAACTGGGGCATCTGTAATGGGAGCTTTTATCTCATATCGTTATCAAAAAAAAAGAGATAAGTTGATTGACGCCGCAAATCAACTTTCTTTTTTTCGTGAGAAAATTCTTGGAGAAACAGCCGAACTTGCTCGCTATGTATGGGAAAATATTGACCCAAATTATATTTTTGATCGCATAAGAATAGAGAAGTTGGATTTAAAAATTTTAAGGAACAAAGAATTTAGTAAATCCCTGAAACAAATTAACCTATCGGGAAAAAATCTAATTATAAGGCTTAAGCAAGAGTCACTACTTAATATGCTTGAAGAGCTGTCTATAAAAATAAAAGTTTACGACATATTGGAAAATAAAAAATGCTTAGAAATTTTGAGTGAGATTAAACAACCATTCGTCGAAATTGTCGAACAGAATATAGCCTTTATTTTATTTGAAAGAGATGCCATTGTTGGAAGAAGCGCCTACTCAGAATTGCTAAATCTATATATAAAATGGCGAGATGATGTTGAGCAAAAAACGCCACAAGAAAGGTTGGAAGAATTCAAAAAACATGACTAAGACAGGTTATTCAACTCTCGTTTTCCGAAATTTAGTTATTTAATGAATAATTTTCAACACTCTTTCATATATAATAGTTCCAACATCGTCCCATAAAGATAGCAAAACTCGTGATAAATATATTTCATTCCAAAGACATACCTTAATGAATTAATATGCTAAAACTAAATTACAATAATTCATTTAAAAGACACCTTATACAATTACTAACACTCTTATTTCGAAAGAAGGAATTAAAAAGATTGAGAGTAAATTATCAGCTGTTTCTAAAAACACTAGATTATTCTCTTAAGCAGTACAAAGGAAAAAACGTTGATAAGTTTCTTGAATGTTATCTTTTGTTAGGAAACAAACTATTAATTGATATTCAAAGTGCGAAGATTCTATGTGAATGCGGTTTATATGGCAGTTCTCATACGATACTTACTGTAATACAAAGAACCATAAGGATGGTAGGAGCATTACATTTACGAGACGATCTGATCGTTGAATATCTTAATGAAGAGAAAAATTCAGACTCCGACAGAGAATTTATGATAAAGTTTTCAGAGGGTAGTTTACAAAAAATTTTGGACGAAAGATTTGGAAAATTCAAGAGGGGTGAATATGCCAATCTTGATAAATCACTTCATGGGTCATCTGTTGGATCTAAAATATTTTATGCACGAATTAGACACAATAGCGACGGCACAAAAGGAGGCGACCTAACATACGATGCATTTTTTGAAGACGAAAAGTCTACTGCAATAATAAATATCATATGTAGCGCCATTATTGATATGTGTGGAGTTTTTATAGAGAGATATCAAAAAGAAAAAGATATTGTTTGTCTAAAAAACGAATACGACAAATTATTAAAGGCAGAGTTAAAGAACTTAATTAAATCACAAATTAAATCCGATTTACCAAATTTTGAAAAACCTGAGTAGCCCAAACCTTTTGTTTTTTATCAACTGCTACATATCTTAAAGTAGTTTCAACATCTTCATGACCGCACAACTCCTGAATAGTGCGGACATCAACGCCAGCGCGAACCATATAAGTAATATAAGTATGCCTTAGTAAATGAGGGTGGAGTCTTTTATTTAATCCAACAGCGTATCCCAAACGCTTAATAGCATTATAGGAATTGCCACGTCCCCAAGCCTTGCCATGCTGGCTAATAAATAATAAATCGCTATTATCTTTTCTTTCGTTATTGTATCTAGAAACCCAATCAAAAGCATTTCCTAGAAAAATGGTTCTTAATTTATTCCCCTTGCCAATAACGGCCATTTCTAAAGCTAAATCTTTTCTTTTTAACCTTAAAACTTCGCTAATACGGCAACCGGTATTTAGCAAAAACTCAAACAAAGCCCTATCGCGCAAGTTCTGAAGCGTAGATATCGGCAACCGCCTAATTGCTTCAACATGCTCGAACTCAAGATAATCGGGGTTTGAAAACTTTTTCTTTTTACATTTCACAAACTTTAAGTCCAAACCTTGCCACTCGCCAAACTTCTTAATAGCGAAAATATGACGGGATAAAGTGCTCAAATCAAGACCTGAAGCTTTTAAATTCTCAAAAAACTCTTTATTTATACCGCCAACTTCTATTCCAAGGCAAAAAGCCCGAACAGAACGAACATAACAATCAATTGTCCCCTCGCTTAAAAACTCGGAACGGAGGTATTTTTTAAACTGAGTAATTAAATTATCGTCTATGAACATGTCGAGTTTTGTTCAGTTATATTCTCGTTATTGTAATATTCTCATAATGTGTAACTTAACCAAGCTCTACTAGGAACGATTTTGTGTTTTCTGGGCGTTATAGCCATAAACGCCCAGAAAACCAACAAAAAACCCAGTACCTTGCGATACTGGGCTTCTTAAATCGGTAAGACATAAGCCGGATTCTGTATCTGACGATAATTTATCTAGCTCTGAAATTACTCTCAGAGTCTTGCGGTACCCCAAACACATAAAATTTATATGCTCGGTACGACCTTACACCCGATAAGGATTTAGCCGTTTCATTTCCGCTTTCTTATCTCTATGGCGGAACTAAGCCTGCTACGTTGAGATCGGGCTTTTCCGATTCTTTCGAATCGGAACGTTTCTGCTCGCACCTCTAGGATTACTCCCGACGGCTGTTAGCCGCTATCTTTTTATCCCGATGTTATGTCGGGAGGGTGTCCGGACTTTCCTCTATTGTGTCTCACAATAGAGAGGCACAATAGTAATCGTCTGACTTGCCGATTCTTACCATTATACCTATTTTTTGAATTTTGTCAAAATTAACGATGAAACCCCAAGTCCGCTGGATTATCTTTCCCAGAAATATGAATTATCACTCCCCCGCCCTTTTCAAACTTTTTTCGCAAATCCATTACAGAATCTATAATTTCAAAAAATTCACGTGAAAAATTTTCTTCTTTCACAATTCCTTTTGACCAATAATTAATTACAAGTTTGCTGTCGCCGAAAACTTTTTTCGCTTTTTTCTTCAATGCGATTTCCAAAGCGAACCTACACGCCAAAAGTTCACCATAATTATTCGTTTCACCATTTTTAAGAAGAAGTTTACCAAACTCATTCAGTTCTTTTTTATGAAAAACATCATCTAAAAAATTATTGCCGTTTTCATCTACTACGCTCACTTCAACTCCTTTTCCTCTACCGGTGCCAGCGTCAAAATAAATTCCCGGCTCAAGTTCTTTTTTAAAATCATAACTTGCTCCTTTTTCAAGCCATTCTTGTCCTTCTTTTTTTTCTGAAAAACCTTTAAATCTCGCGCCTGTTTCGCCTTTTACTATTTTCTCACAATCTTTCCAGTTATTGGTTATGCCACTCTCTCTTGTCCGCGGAACAAAATAAGCGTAATAATTATTTTTTGACCCCATTTTTTTATTTAAGTTCTGATAATTTAGCAAAAAGTTTATGAGCCGCACGCGCATCACTCAGCGCCGAATGCGGTTTGTCCTGTTTTATCCCAAAATAATTCGTTAGTTCTTTAAAACTCAAAGATTTTATCGCCGGGTCATTACGAAGTTTAAGCCATGCTAATGAAATCGTATCCAATCCTTTAAACCAGAAAGTCGGTTCTAATCCGCACTCGCTTAAAGCTCTGTGTATATAAAACCAATCAAAGACGAGATTATGCGCTACAAGTATCGTTCCTTCGGTTTTTTGAAGAAATATTTTCATCGCTTCGTTTTGCTCTAGTGCGTTCTCCCAATCTGCCGGATTATAATGATTTATTTTTAAAGCTTCTTCTTCGGCAATCTCAATTTTTTTAGGTTTAATTTTAACTTCCCATTCATCTAAAACAGACAAATTAAAAGCGCTAGCGCGAACAACCGCTATTTCTATTATTTCGTGCTCAAACCCCCTACCGGTAGTTTCGGTGTCTATAAAAGCCAAATCAAAGTCCTTAAAATTACTATAAATGTTTTTATTCATCCCACACATAACTTGCGCAATCAACGAATTTTTGGTTGATTCTTGAATGTGCAATTTTTAATAATTTTTTATTTATATGACCCACAGCAAGTTATGTGTGGGATTCATCCCTCTTTATTTTTTTATCCTCCATGGATTTTTTTCTCCAGTCTTTAAAGAAAATCCTGCCGCCTGCTTATGTCCTCCACCGCCATATTTTTGCGCTATTTTAGAAACATCAACCGACTTTGACGACCTTAGTTGAACTCTAATTTCGCCATTTTTCAATGACCAAATTATAGCAATTGGTCTTTTTGTTTTTTTAATTAAATAATTTCCAAGTTCAGAGCCAAAAATCGGCGAATTTACTACCACAGACTTTTTGTTTTCAAAAATAGCATTCTCTGAATTTAAGGCCAAAGTTCTGATTATTTTAACAACAATATCAGTAATTAATTTCCCTTTTTCAAAATATGCCGAAAGTTTATTTTTATTTTCTATCTCGAAAGCAACTTTGTTCCATAATTTAAAATCTCTAGGCAACGATTCTATAAATAAAGTTATTTCACGGGTATTTTTTAATTTAAAAGTCCACAAATCCAAACATTCGATATATTCAAGTAATTTGGGAATTTTTTTACTGGGATGAAAATATTGCCAGCTTAAGACGCAACCGGCGCGCTTTGTATCCCAAATATATTCTTTTAAAATTTTAAAAATACCCTTCCGGGTTATATGATGGTCTATTACCACCACTCTTTTATTGTTATTTAAAAGCGCTTTTGTTTCAACTTCAGAATAACAAAAATCAAGTATGTAAATTTCTTTATTTTTTAAGCCCGTAGGCATCGGCTTGCCAAAATCAACGGGCAAATAATCCGCCTTATTTCCTATTTTTTTCCAGGCCGCCCAGGCGGCCCCAAACCCGTCTAAGTCGTCGTGATACAAAACAATAATATTTTTCATCTTAATTTTTTATTTAACACTTTTATCCCGAGTAATTTTTTACCGGCTAAAAACTCTAACATTGCTCCCCCACCCGTTGATATAAATATATTTTTGGAAATTGGAAATTGGAAATTGGAAATTAACGCAGTGGTTTCCCCCCCGCCTATAACACTAAATGCCTTACTTTTTAAAATCGATTTCAAAACTGCTTCGCTGCCTTTTCTAAATGCTTTATTTTCTATAAGACCCATTGGACCGTTCCAAATAATGATTTTAGCTTTTTTTATCTCTTTAGTGTAATTCCTGCGAGTTTTAATGCCAATATCAAAGATACTACTATTCTTAACGATTGAATCAATAGGTAAAATTATTTTGGGCGATTTCAAAAGTTTTTTACAAAAAGCCAACTTTTCTTTTTCATAAATTGATTTTCCGACTTGTTCCCCTGCAGCTGCCAAAAAGGTATTAGCAATTCCTCCACCGATTAAAAATTTATTGGCTTTATCCCAAAAATTTTTAATTAAACCAACTTTGTCCATAACCTTAATACCCCCCAAAATAACAACCAATGGCTTTTTGGGCTTTTTCATAACCTTAGAAAGATTTTTAATTTCGTTTTCTAAAGAAAATCCGGCGTATGACGGCAATAATTTTGGTATGCCCACTATTGAAGCCGTTGGCCTATGGCAAAAGGCAAAAGCCTCATTAACATAAAAATCGCCCAATAAAGCCAATTTTTGAGCAAATTTTTTATCGTTTTTATCCTCGCCAGGATTAAACCTTAGATTTTCTAAAAGAAAAACATCACTTCCTAATCTATCGAAGTCCGACTTCGATAGATTGTTTATATTGCTAAAATCAATAAATTTTACCGGTTTTTTGAGTAGTTTTGAAAGAATTGTCGCAAACGGCTTTAATGTATAAGTTTTAAGTTTTAAGTTATAAGTTTTAAGATCTGGCCTACCTCTATGGCTTAAAATTATAATCTTTACTCCTTTTTTTATTAAAAAATTAATTGCCGGCAAAACTGCTGCAATCCGCGGATGAATATTTTTTCCGAAAAGCTCCGTATTTTCAATATTAAAATCTGCCCGCAAAAGGCAAATTTTTCCGGATAAGTTTTTAGTTTTTAGAGATGATAAATATTTCATTTTGAGCGGGTGATGGGAATCGGACCCACGACTTAACCTTGGGAAGGTTACGTATTACCACTATACTACACCCGCCTACGTTCCGCCGTAGTGGAACTCCGGCGGGGCAATGCCCGCCTTTTTACTTCTTGCGCCTTATTTCTTAACCATAACCGTTCCGTCTTTCCATTCAAAGCCTGGCAGAAAAATCATAACCTTTGCCTGTTTTTCAGTACTTGCCAGCCACTCATCAAAATTGATATTCTCCAAGCGCAATCGCGCCTCTAAAATTTCTTTTCTCGCCTGCGGTTTCAAAAAATATTTTGTAAATTCACTTACCGATAAACCGTAAAGCGTTTCCATTTCTTTTTTAACATCTTTACCTCCAATGGCAGCAATAACATTTTTATCAATTTGGCTATTTACTTCCGAACTTGAAAATATTTTTTTAAGCTCGTTTGAAATCAAAATATCTTCTATTACTGCCTCAAGACCGGCGCGCCTGATTTCATTTCTTACTTCTAAAGAATTAATTATATCAGCATTGTTTTTATTATAAGTTGAAATAGCTTTTGCATAATAGAAAACCGCCGAATTATAATTCTTATTAAAATCGCCGTAAATAACCGGCTGCCAGCCGACAAAAATAATCGGATACAGCTTGAAAGAAATTAAAGCAATCGCTAAAATAAAAACTGCAGATGATATTAAAATTATAAGCTTCTTTTTATTCATAAGACGGAACCACTATCATCATTTTCTCTCCGGCTTCTTTGTAGTTAAATCTTAACCTTAATTCTTTCTCCAAATTTTCCGGGATAGAAAAATATTCTATATCCGATTTCAACTTGGTGTTTTCCTTCACCAATGCGCTTATCCGCCCATTTAAATCGTCTAAGTCTTTCTTAAGGCCGTTACTTTCTTTCAGAATAAAATAAATCTGCGCCAAAACGCCGATTAAAACCAAGCATAAAACCGCTATAATTATTGGCCTTGTCATTTCAATTATTTTAACAAATCTTTAAATATTTTTACAGGTATCTCAACTCCTTCCGCCATTTTTAAAAGCTTCTTTTTGCCTCTTTTTTGCTTCTTCCAAAGCTTCATTTTCCTTGAACGGTCGCCGCCGTAAAGGTAGCCCGCGACGTCTTTTTTAAGCGCTGTAATTGTTTCTCTGGCAATTATTCTCCCACCTACTACAGCTTGAATTGCTTGATTAAATTGCTTTTTAGGTAAAAGCTCTTTTAATTTTTCAGCCATTTTCCGACTGATTTTTTCAACATCCTTTTCTGGAATAATTCGGCTTAAGCCGTGTGCAATTTCCCCAGCGATTTTTATATCTAAACGCTTAACTTGCGCCTCACAGTAATCAACAACATTATAACTGAAAGATGCAAAACCCGAAGAAACGGATTTTAATTGGTCATCGAAATCGGAAACAAGATCTGCTAATGGAAGATTTGCCGAGACAACCACTTTTTCCCTGTTTATCTCATTTTCCATCTGGCTAAAACGGAAGGAATTTTTCAATTTTAAAACATCGCCTAGTTTAGCCAACGGAACAATTATTTTTATTGCCGTTATAGGCTCTAAAACTTTAATATAATCATCGGGAAAATCTTTAGGATTTTCTATCACTGTCCATTCGCCTTGTCTTTGCATTATTTTGTAAGAAACCGAAGGAAAACTATTTATTGTTTTTACGCCAAATTCTCTTTCTAGCCTTTGGACGATAATTTCAAAATGAAGTTTGCCTAAAAATCCGGCTTGAAATCCTCTACCAAGCGCTTCGCTGGTGGTGGGGAAAATTGAAAAAGAAGAATCCGTTAATCGGAGTTTATTAAGCGCGATTTTTAAATTATCATAATCGTCGCCCTCTTCCGGATACAAAGAAACAAAAACAACCGGCTGAGGAGTTTTAAAACCCGGTAAAGCTTTTTCGCCAATAGTATCACCGACTTTAACCGAATCCGGATCCTTAAGCCCAGTAGCAATATAACCGGTCTCGCCCTCATTTAAAATTTCTTGTTTTTTCAACCCGGGAATAAAATAGCCTACTTCTTTTATTTTAAATTGCTTGTTGTTGCTTAAAAGTTTTGTATTCTCACCAGCTTTAAAACTTCCGTTAAAAACCCTTACAAAAGCGATAACACCCTTGTGTTCGTCGTATAAAGAATCAAAAATAAGAGCAGCCTTTGTAATTGGTAATTGTGAATTGGTAATTGAAACTTTTGGAGCAGGAATTTTTTCAACTACTGCTTCTAAAAGCTTATCTACTCCCATTCCTGTTTTACCAGAAATTTTAAATATTTCTTCAGGTTTAGCGTTTAATAAACGCGATAATTCGCTTATGGCGCTTTCAATTTGTTCCGGCGAAGCGATGTCTATTTTATTAACCGCGCCGATGATTTTAAGGCCGGCTTTTTGGGCAGACTCAAAATTAGCAAGTGTTTGAGCCTGAATACCCGAAGCTGCGTCAACTAAAAGAATCGCGCCTTCAACTGCCGAAAGCGCGCGAGAAACTTCATAAGCGAAATCTGAATGGCCGGGAGTATCTATCAGATTCAGAACATACCCTGAATCTGATAATTCAGAATTACGAATTACGGATTCAGAATTATTTTTCTCCAAATTCTGCGTTCTTAATTCTGCATTCTTAATTTGAGGATTATACATCATCCTCACGGGCGCCATTTTTATGGTAATTCCCCTTTCCCTTTCAAGTTCCAAATTATCAAGGTATTGAGGCTTCATGTGACGCGTATCCACTGTTCCTGTAAGTTCCAAAAACCGGTCCGCCAGCGTACTCTTACCGTGGTCTATATGCGAAATAATGACAAAATTACGAATTTCCATTATAATTGAGTGTAAAATGTGTAATGTTTAATACTTAATGTTAACCTTTTACATTCAACAATTCAACATTTTACTTAACTATGCTTCCGGACCCCATTCAAAAATTCATCAAAATATTTTCCGCTCTACCAGGTATCGGGCTAAGACAAGCCACTAGGCTATCTTTCCATTTAATAAACAGCGGTAAAAATAACATAGACGAAACTGCTAAGGCAGTTTCTGACTTAGGAAAATTAAAACTTTGCAGCCGGTGTTTTTTTGTCCACCAAAATCCTGCAAGTAACGGGAATTTATGCGATATCTGTGCCAATACTAACCGCCTAAAAGACATAATTGCCATTGTCGAAACTGAAAGCGATTTAATTTCTTTAGAAAGAACAAAAAAATTCAAAGGCGTTTATTTAGTTTTTGGAGAAATATCTAAAGCTGGAGTACTTGAAAGTATGCAAAAACTCCGGCTCAACCACTTAAAAAGTTTAATTAAACAAAACGGCAAAAAAGCTGAAGAAATAATTCTTGCCCTTAATCCGACCACTTATGGAGACCTTAACGCTTCAATAATAGCCAAAGAACTGGCGTCATACACAAATAAAATAAGCCGGCTGGGGAGAGGTATCCCAACCGGCGGAGAAATAGAATTCGCCGATGACCAGACTCTCGGAGAAGCACTCGAAAGAAGAAATTGATTATTTTACGGTTCTTTTTACGACTCGGAGATTAGCCTTTTCTAATATCCCAAAAATTTCATCGCCCAAATTAGTCTTTTCAACTAATTTGAACTGATGTGCAACCAGCTCTTTTTCTCCATTCATTGAAATCGTTACTAGCTCGTTTTCCGACGCTATTGTAATATTAGTTCCTTTATACGGGTTAGTTTCCCCTTTTCCCCAACAACGGCCGCAAAGCTGCGACCTTGCCCAGATGAATTCTAAAACCTTTCTTGCCTTAACTGTTGGATCAAAAACTTCTTTTTTGCGCCTCATATTTTACCTCCTTATTTAAAAGTGCGTTCAAAAAAATAATTCCTTTCGGGATTATTTTATGGAAACTATTTTTATTTCGGTAAACTCTTGCCTGTGACCTTTTTTCTTTCTTGAACGAGTTTTTGAATGATACCTAAAAACGATTAGTTTTTTATTTCTCGCTTGTCTAAGAATTTCAGCCTCAACTTTCGCGCCCTCAACATATGGTGCCCCAATTTTAACATTATCTCCGTCGGCTGAAAGTAAAATTTTGTCAAAACTCAAAACGGCGCCCTTATCGCCCTTCATTTTCTCTATTTTCAATTTTTGATCCGGTGAAACCTTATGCTGTTTTCCACCAGCTTCTATAATTGCAAATGACATATTAATTTATGTATATGATAACCGATACTGCCATTAAAATCAATATGGACAATAAAAGCCCGGAAAAAACGAATAAATAAGAAATGAAGCGGTCACGAGAATAAAGAAAATCACTTAAATAAAAATTTATCACTAATATTACCAGAGCGGCAAATAAAATTCCGAAAACTTGCCATTTCCCGCCTAAAAAATCAATGCCGTTATAAGAATCAAAATGAAGAATCAACCTTTCATTAAAAGGCTCGGCAAAAGAAAAAATTATAGCCGTTAAAAATAAAACAAAAACGCTTATCGCAACAGTTACCCTCAAATATTTATCTTTTAGAATATTCTTTAAAATCATACGTACCGCCACCGGGATTCGAACCCGGGTTACCAGGATGACCCCGCATTAAAAATTTAGTAGCCCCAAGGGGAATTGAACCCCTGTTTCCAGGATGAGAACCTGATGTCCTAGTCCACTAGACGATGGGGCCTTAATTAAATAATAACTTAATTTTAGTGCGGGGCGATAGCAGTATTGTATCATCATTCAACAAATTTTATCTCCTCAACTATCTTATCCAAACCAATAGCTCTAGACGCCTTTATTAAAACCAAATCTCCAGATTTTATCAAGTTTTGAACCGATTCGCACGCTTCCGAAACTGAATCAAAAACCATTATTTTGTTTTCTAAAAACCCTTCATTTTTAGCTGCTTCAGCCACAAAGTTCGCTCTAGGACCGACAACAACTAAAACATCAACTATTTTTGCCGCCAATTTACCTAAAGATTCATGAGCTTCAATAGAATATTTTCCTAATTCAAGCATATCTCCCAAAACCGCTATTTTTCTTTTAACTTCAAGACTAGAAAGTGTTTCAAGCGCTTCTTGCATTGAAATCGGCGAAGCGTTATAAGCGTCATTTATAATATAGCTGTCTTTCACGCCTTTTATTAAATTCATTCTGCCTTTCGCCGGAGAATAATTTTGAGAAAGCGCTTCAGAAATTTCAACCAAATTCATGTCAAAAATTAATCCGACACAGGCGGCTGCCGCCGAAGCGTAAGCCTGAGCTTTTCCAAAAGTGTTTTTCAAATTCACCGGCACAAGGCTTCCGCCGTATTCAAGCTTAAAATAAGAACCAAATTCTAAAGATTCTCCTAATTCTTTTGAAAAATTTTTCAGATTGTTAATTTTCATATCCGCGCCATCGGTAAAACCAAAAGAAATTATCCGCGCACTTGTTTTCTCTTTCATGTTTATAACGGCCTCGTTGTCATAATTTAAAATTGCAAAACCACTTGCAGATAATGATTCTATTAATTTTGCTTTTTCTCTAGCTACCGCATCTGGACCAGTAAAAAATTCAACATGTGAAGGAATCTCGCCTATTGCTGTAATAATCGCAATGTTCGGTTTTGCTATTTCTAAAAGGTATTTTATATCCCCAGGCCTGTCAGCCGCATATTCTAAAATCAATACTTCCGGATAGGCAGACCCGCGCCGATAAATACGAATTAATGATGATGTTATTACTTTCAGCCAAAAAAAGATTTTTTTTAATTTGCTTGTTCCAGCTGGTTGCCCCCGGCTAACTAATTTTAAATCCTCTTCTGCCCAATCGCCTAAAATTGTAAGCGGCATACCCAATTCATTATTTAAATTGTCCTCAGATTTTCTAATTTTCCATTTGCCATCTTTTTTTAAAGAAAGCACGGCGAAAATCGCTTCCTTAGTCGAAGTTTTACCTACACTGCCCGTAATTCCGATTATTTGTGGCTTAAAACGCCGAATAGTCATTCGCGCTAATTGTTTAAGCGCATACTTTAAAATTCTTAATGGTATTTTTTTCATATTTCGTCAGGAACTATATTATAATAACTTAAAAGGAATTGCGCCAGTTCGCGAAATGCCGGCACAACGGTTTGCCCAGCCAAAGGGCTTCCTAATGGTTTATCTAATCTTATGATGATAGTAAATTTTGGGTTAGAGGCAGGAGCAAAACCAGCATAAGTATTGATAACTTTATCTGAATATCCTCCTCTTTCTGGCACAAAGGCCGTTCCTGTTTTTCCCGCAATTGAATAATTCGGAATGTCGGCAATTTTATTAATATCAACTGCTGAAACCATCATTTGTGTTACTTTTTTCGCGGTGTCTGTAGAAATCACTCTTCGTATAACTTGTGGTTCTTCATCTGCTAAAATAATTGGCTTCATTAAAACACCGCCATTAGCAAGAGTCGAAATAGCTCCAATAAGCTCTATCGGCGTTACCGCTACTCCTTGTCCATAAGAAGCAGTAGCAAAATCAATGTCCTTACCATTCGGACTTTTAAGATTATTCAAATTGCCTTTTATTTCTCCAGGTAAAGATATTTTAGTTTTTTCACCAAAGCCGAATTTAACCAAATAATTATAAAAAATATCCTGGCCAGTTTTCCTTTGGGCGAAAACCGCACCAGTGTTAATTGATTTTTCTATTACATTCGCCATTGTTTGAAGACCATTAGCTTTCAAATCCCAGTTTTTTATCGTTTTATCATTCGCAGTAAAATAACCTACATCCGTATATGTGGTATCCGGAGTAATTTTCCCACTGTCAATTCCGGCAGACATTGTTATTAATTTAAAAACCGAACCCGGCTCGTAAAGTGCCTGAACTGTCGGATTTAAAAATGTAAAAATCTCCGATTTGGAATAATTATTAGGGTCAAAATTGGGGAAAGCTGCTATTGCCAGAATTTTTCCGGTTTTCGGGTCTTGAACTATCACCGAGCTCGCCTCCGCTTCATATTGTTTAATCAAATTTTTAATTATTTCTTCCGCTTCTATTTGTATATTGGGGTCTATTGTTAAAATTAAATCTTTCCCCGGTTCCGCTGGGATAAGCTTCCCGTTTTCCACTCCGCCGCTTTTTCCCGAAAGCAAATCATCAAAATAAAGTTCCAAGCCATATTTCCCTTGCGCTAAACCACTTGAATAATCCAAAAAACCCAAAACGTGAGCCGCTAGGTCCCCGAACGGATAAAAACGTAAAAGATTACTGCTTATATAAACTCCTTTAAGATTTAAATTTTTTATTTCTGTTGTCTGCTGAGAAGAGGCTTTTTCAATAATAAGTTCATATTTATCATTTTCTTTAGCGAATTTCTGATTTAGTTCTTCTATTGAAATACCTGCTATCGGGCTCAATTTTTCCGCATAAGCCAAAATCGGATTTCCACTCGCCTGAATCTCAACTGGAACAGCGTAAACTATTGGATAATCTTTATTCATTGCGGCTTGGACAGAATTATTATTTTTATCCAAAAAATAAATATTTCCTCTTGGCGCTTTAAATCCCCCACTAGCCTCTTCTTGCATTTGGGCTTTATTTAAATAGTAAGACCCTTTTTCTATTTGAATATTATAAATATTAAATATTAAAAAGAAGGAAAGAACGCCAAAAAAAATTATTAATCCCTTAATTCTCCACTGCATATTTAGTTAATTAGATAATTGATTAATTGAATTATTGATTCGCCGTTAATTGTTTACCTTCCTCCAACTTAACGTATCGCGGGTTTTGTTCCAAAATTAATGTCTGTGTATTTAAAACCGCTTTTAAACTATTTTTGTCTGTAATACTATAAAAAGAATTTTTTAATTCTGCATTTACCACCTCCGCTTTCTGAATATCGTTTCGCGCACTCTTTGTTTCATGACGAATATCAACTAATTGATTAGATAAAAATATCCCCCAAAGCGCCACGATAACACAGACCATCATTAAAATAGAAACTAAAAAATTTGAACTGTTATTGCTTTTGTGTGGTTGAATTATTGTCATATGCCAATGTGATTTTAATTGCTCTTAATTTTGCTGATCTCGACCTTTGATTATTTTTTATTTCTTCCTGCGACGGAACAATTGGTTTTTTTGTTAAAATTTCTGCCTGTCCTCTTTTTGCTATATCCCTAAAACAATTTTTAACTAATCTATCTTCAAGCGAATGAAATGAAATTATCGCCGCCCGTCCGCCTTTCGCTAAAATATTATTCAAACTCTTCAATAGCTTTTCTAAATTGCCAAATTCATCATTTATATAAATCCTTAATGCCTGAAAGACTTTTGTTGCCGGGTGTATTTTCCCCCGACGCGGAACTGTGTTTTCTATAATTTTTACCAGCTCAAATGTTGTTTTTATCCTATTTTTCCTTCTTTTTTCAACTATTTCCTTAGCCACTCTCCTTGAATTCCCTTCTTCCCCATATTTCCAAAATATACCTGCTAACTCTTTTTCACTAAAACTGTTTATTATTTCCGTCGCAGTTGGCTCTTTACTTTCCGAATCAAACCTCATATCAAGAATTTCATCTTTTAGAAAACTGAATCCCCTTCCTGAATTTTCCAACTGGTCAGAAGACAAACCTAAATCAACTATCAACCCGCTTACCTTGAATGGAATCAAAGAGTCAGTTTTATTTATTTCTTTTAGAATTTCCGCAATATCGGCATAATTATTCTGAATCAATTTAATAGCTTTTAGTTTTGGGGTTTTAGGTTTTAGATTTTGCTGAAAATTTTCTATCGCACTTTTATCCCAATCCATTCCTAAAAATATTCCATTTGGTGAAATTCTTTTTATAATCTCCATCGCATGTCCGCCTCCACCCAAAGTACCATCTATGAAAAACTCTCCTGGTTGTGGATTTAAAACTTCAATCGCTTCTTTTAAAAGTACTGGTACATGCATATCACAATTAAATTACTATCAAATTACAGCCAAAGGCTGAATTACTACCGAATTACATCTATGAAATTCATGGTAATTCAATTGTAATCCGCTCGCTTCGCTCACGTAATTTATCATCATATTCCAAGTTCTCCCAATTTCTCCGCTATTTCGTCTGACTGACTTTCGGTTTTAGTTTTATATTGTTTCCAACTTTCTGCATCCCAAATTTCAAAACGGTTATATAATCCTGTTATCACAGATTGTTTTTTCAATCCGGCATATTCACGCAGATAATCCGGAATTAAAATTCTACCCTGCTTGTCTAATTCAACGTCAGCCGCACCGGCAAGCATCAATCTTGTGAATGCCCGCGAGTTTGCTTGCGCGAGCGGTAAAGAAATTAATTTTTGTGCCAACACTTCCCATTCTTTAAAATCGAAAACAAAAAGACAGTGATCCAACCCACGCGTAACAATTGCTCCAGTGGTTAATTTATTTCTAAATTTCGCTGGCACCGCGATTCTCCCTTTATTGTCTAAATTGTGATTAAATTCCCCAATAAACATATTTTTAGTTATCCCCCACAATGAGTACTTATCCCCATAGTTATCCACTTTCCCCCACTTATGTTTAATTCTGCCTTATTAATTATCTCTGGTCAACCACAACTAAATCTTATTTAAGCCATTCAATAATTAAAAAACCCTTTATTTAAAAGGATTTCTTATAAAATAGACAAAAAATTATCAACAAGTTTTCCACAATAAATACATTTTCCGCTTTTTCTCCGGAAATTTTTCTATGGCATATCTCAACATTGTCCGAGGCATATTTTTATAATGCGCCTTAAGAAACTTTTCCAACGCCGGTTGTGAGCATTTGCCCGCTTCCCTCAACATCCAGCCAACTGCCTTATGAATTAAATCGTGCTTGTCGTTTAAAAGCATTTTGGCAATTTTAAAAGTATCTTCAAATTTGTTTTGCCTGATAAACGCATAAGTTGAAACTATCGCAATTCGCCTTTCCCAAAGATTTTTTGACCTCGCCAGTTTATACAATATTTGTCGTGTTTTAGTGTTTGAGTTTTTTAATTGTGCCGCAAGATATTCTCCCACTATTTTCGGCGCGGACAAATCCACTAAATCCCAATTATTAACATATTTTGTGTTTTTCAAATAAAAATTGAAAATCTTTTTCCTCCCCATCCACACCTCTTTGTTTTCCCTGTTCTGTTGCGACAGTACACCGAAAGATTGAAATTGATGGACTAAGATTCTTAGCGCTGCCACGCGTTCCTCGTGTATTTTAGATTTTAATAATTCCTGTATTTCTTTAAGGCTTAAATCTTTATGCTTATAAGCCACTTCTTTTATCTGTGCCGAGGTTAAACCCAAAAACACATCGCCTTCGGCGTATTCCCCTTTCCCGGTTTTAAAAAACCTGCCACTACCCTCAGCTCTTTTAGGGTCGGCTTTTAATTTAAGCTCTTTGCGGAAAAATGAAAGATTTGGCATATTTTATTTTTCACCGGCTATCTCAAGAATTGAATTAAGAATAGAAGGCAATTCTTTGATTCCCGCCTCACCATTAATATGCCCTTTGTTATGTTCTATGATAATTTTTGCGCCAATTAATTCCTTCCAGCGCGTTTGATTTTCAGAAACTACAAACGGGTCATCGTCCGAAAAAATTGCGATGGCGCGATTAACCGCTTCACGAATTTTTTTATCATCTCGCGGCTCATTAACCCAAGGACCGGCAATCCGTTTTTCTTCTTCTGTCTCTAAATTACGCAAATTATACCAACCAGCCACAAAAACCGCGCCTCCAATTTTTACGCCTTCGGGCAAAGTCTGCAAATATCTAATAATTGCCTGACAGCCAATTGAATGTCCGATAAGATAAGTATTTTCATCCGCTTCGCCAACAAGTTTAGCTATAAAAGGAATCCATGTTTCAATTTTTGGTTCCGATGCATTTGGCATCGCAGGAACAAAAACCTTAAAATCTTTGCTTTCTAGCTCTTTTTTTAACCATGGGAACCAGCCTTCTTCCGGATAGCCATCCCAGCCATGAATTATAAAAACTCGTTTCATGATTTTAGTTTATTTTGCATAATTGTGGGCGCAATAGGAATCGGACCTATAGTCTTCGCAATGTGAATGCGACGTTTTACCATTAAACTATGCGCCCTTATCCCCAAAGTATATAACAAAAAAGCCCGTTATTTCAACAGGCTTTTAGTGTTTAAGTTTTTCGGTGTTTTAGTGCCGTTAGGCCAACTCTACCACTGCTCCTGCTGCTTCAAGTTTAACTTTCAATTCATCAGCCTCAGCCTTTTTAAGGCCTTGTTTAACCTGTTTTGGAGCCGCGTCAACTATGTCTTTAGCTTCTTTTAGACCCAAACCCGTTACTTCCTTGACAACCTTAATAACAGCAATTTTCTGTTCTCCTGCAGATTTAAGAATAACATCGTAAGAAGATTTCTCTTCTTCCACAGCTCCAGCTCCGGCTCCGGCAGCGGCCACAGGCATCGCGGCTGAAACGCCAAACTTTTCTTCAAGAGCTTTTATTAATTCTGCGAGCTCTACAACCGTTAATTTTTCAACTTTTTCGATTATATCGTTATATTTTTCCATAGTTTTATAAATTATAATTATTTAGCATCGACCGTTTGTTTTGATTTTTGTTCCAACACGTTCATAAACATTTTGATCGGCATCGCCAACATTCCGACGAATTGCCCAAGCAAAACTTCTCTTGAAGGCAACTGTCCGATTTTTATGGTTGTTGCCGCGTCAAAAAAGTTTTTCTCGCTTAAATTGTATGCACCCAAAATCTTCCCGCCTTTCTTTTCAACACTCTTGAAAAATTTATAGACCGGGCCGGCAATATCGGAAATTTCTTTTTCCGAATAAACTACCCCCAATTGCGAATCAAACTGCTCCGGATTGAAATCTATTTTTTTTCTTTCAAAAGCGATTCTCAAAAGTTTCTTTTTGATGATTTTCATTTTCGCTTTAACGGCCATTAGCGCCCGACGTAAAATTTTTGTGTCTTCAACTCCGATCCCGCTGAAATCAACAAAAATCAAACTCTTGTTCTTTTCCAAAAGTTCTTCGCCTATTTTTAATTGTTCGCCTTTTTGTATTCTATTTAACATATCCGTAATTAACAAAAAACGACCTTTCGGCCGCAAACCTTGAGAGACTTAAAGCTTTAAATACTAAAATACTAAAAGCTTTATTTTCCTCGGCAGGTCTTATTTTCGTGCCTCTCCCGACAATTCTGTCGGGATCCCGACTTTACGTCGGGGCTGTCTGCGGATTTAGTTTAAGTATAACAATATAAGAAAAACTGTCAAGAGCGTTTGAATATATAAAAAACTATTGATTATTGTTAGTAATTTGTTATATTTTACGGATTCTTATTTATCGCTTATCAATGGCACAAAACTGAAGCCAAAATACTCTTTTTGACTATATTTAGCTTTACCTATTTTATCTATCACTACCACGCTATCCCCGACCGGCGCCACTATTCTGCCACCAATTTTAAGTTGCTTTTTCCACTCTACTGGCACATCGCCCCTTGCAGACGCCCCCGCGAGAATTTTATCATAAGGCGCCTCTTTTTTATAACCTTTTGAACCATCAGCCGCGAAAAGCTTAATTATCTCCTTTTCTACCCCGTTAGAAATCCGCCTCATCAAAGACGCGTCGGCAGACGCCTGAGGTGTCTTATTTCTAATGGGATCTATAAATCCATATTTTGCTAAATTCTTTTCCGCGAATTCTTTAAGTTCGGGAATGCGCTCAATACCAATTACTTGACCCGTTATCTGCGCCAAAAGCGCAGTTGTCCATCCCGAACCAACTCCAATATCTAAAATTTTTTCTCCGGGTTTCGGTTCTAAAAGTTCCATAAGAAAAGCAACCGTTAACGGCTGGGAAATTGTTTGTTCATATCCAATCGGCAACGGTTCGTTGATATACGCACTATTTTTATATTCTTCAGAAACAAAATCAGCCCGGTCTATATTTTTAAACGCCTCTATCAGCAAGGGCGTTTTTAAATATCCGTCGCTTATCAAAAAATTTATTAAATTTTCGTAATCTTGGTTCATTTTCAAAATGTGGATAACTTATTGACCAAAAACACTAATTCTGTTATTATAGCATATGAGGGATAATTTAGGTATCCCGTATATAGTATCTTTGAAAACTTTTTTAATGAAAAGGAGGAAGGAAGGATGTGCAAATCGTTTGTAGTAACATTTAGGAATCCGAATTCAGTATTCAAACGAAAACAATTGATTGCAAAAGGACGCGGCCGCAAAAAAGCACTAATAAAAGAAATTGAACAAAATGGTCTGGAGGTTGTAAATATACAGCGCCTCAGGCCAAAACCCGGAGATTCTCCTATTCCTTTATCGGGCCGTGTCAACATTACAGCATAAGGCCTACAGCGCCACGAGGCGTTGAATGAGAGGGCAACAAGCCATCAATTTGGCACCCTCTCTCTTTTTTTATAAGAAATTTTTATGCGGGGATTAAAACTTGCCGGTCTTTGATGAAGAATCCCTGTCCGCTGAAGGTGAAGAACCTCTTAATTGCTTTATTATAACTCGTTATATTCGCGGGTCTACGAGGATTCGAACCTCGATCAATGGTTTTGGAGACCATTATTCTACCATTGAACTATAGACCCACAACACTAAATTTTAGCCTGTTTGTGAACAGTGTGCTTTTTACACCATTTACAATACTTTTTAAGTTCAAGTTTTCGTTCCTGGCTTTTTTTTCTGCGAGTGTAATAATTAAACCGTTTACAAACAGTACAGCGCATTTTTATCAAGTTTTCCGAAAATTTTGATTTAGCCATACCCAACAATATTACACTACAATTTTAAATATGGCAAGATATAACACTAAACATTAAAATATTAATAGGTGGAAAACTTCAGTAGCGCGTTTATTAAATTTAAAGTATAATAATTATAGATATTAGGGTAAAGTGGGTTGTGAGGATTCCGCTTTATCCGATGGAAATAATAAAAAATCCGCTTTTAGCGGATTTTTTATTTATCTTTATTTTATGTGGGCAATACTGGGATCGAACCAGTGGCCTCTTCGATGTCAACGAAGCGCTCTAACCACTGAGCTAATTGCCCAATACACAAACTTATTATACTATTTTTGAGCCGATGGTGGGAATTGAACCCACGACCTCATTCTTACCAAGAATGCGTTCTACCACTGAACTACATCGGCCTTTAAATGAGCCGGAGAGAGGAGTCGAACCCCCAACCTTCGCTTTACAAAAGCGCTGCTCCGCCATTGAGCTACTCCGGCAAAAAGTTGTGCGCAGGGAGGGATTCGAACCCCCGTAGCCACTAGGGCGTGTGATTTACAGTCACATGCAATTGACCGCTCTGCCACCTGCGCATATTTATTCTTTTGCATCCCCTTCACCTTCTTTCTCGGCATTTTCATTAATACCTTTGTCAAACAAACTTGGTTTCTCAATTCCATTTTTACCATTACCGTTGGTTTTGTATTTTTTGACCTTATCAAGATAATCATTCGTCAAATTATCAAGCTTCATCAAAAGCAATCTCAACTTTCTCAAACCCTTTTCAGCAAGATTGTTAAATATCGCGTCAAATTTTTCAAATTGAGCGTGTGAGAAAATTCTATCTAATTTACCTAATTGGCCTTTAACATCATGCGCTATATCATCGCCGACTCTCGGCGCCGCCCGAGCAATTAAATAAATCATTATTCCTAGCCCAATCATTATTAATATTTGAAGGAGAAAATTATACATTCGTTTCGCTATATTTATATTTCATACCTGCAAAATCTTTCTACTCTCATATTTTCGCCTGTTTTGGCGATTACTCTTTTAATTAACTTTTCTATTGTTATTGCTTCGTCTTTAACATACGGCTGTTCCAATAATTCTTCAACATTTTCGGGGCTCATAGCGGTAATCTGTATCGCTATCTCATTCGCCAAATTTTGAAAATCTTCGCCTCGCGCAACAAAATCTGTTTCACAACGAATATCAAGCAAAATGCCTACTCTGCCGTTATGGACGTAAGATTTCAAAACTCCCGCGCCGGTAGAACGCTCTTTTCTTTTTTGAAATATAACTTCCCCTTTTTCATGAATAAGCGTAATGGCTTTATCGAAATCGCCATTTGCTTCTTTAAGCGCGCGCTGGCAATCCATTACTCCCGCACCAGTTACTTCTCTTAATTTTTTAATGTCATCTGACATATTTATAACTTTAACTATTTATTATTTTATTTATCACCCAATCAATGCTCATTTTAGAATGATCATTCGCCGGAATCGGCCAATCAACTTTTGAAGGATCATCATCGCTATCTAAAATAGCCATTACCGGAATCTTTGTTATTTTCGCCTCGTGAATGGCTGTTGTATGCCCTTTAATCGAAGGATCTATAACAAAAATTAAATCCGGAAGCCTGGTCAAGTCGCGTAATCCACCAAAAAGTCTTTTCATTCTTTCGATTTCACGATTTATCATAACTCTTTCTTTTTTTGTGTATTTATCCAACTTCCCACTTTGTAAATCAGCTTCAATTTTTTTAAGATATTCTATACGCTTTGAAAGAACGCCGAAATTGGTAAGCAACCCGCCCGGCCATCTTTCGTTTATTCTTTGAAACTTAAATTTTTCCGCTAATAAATCAACTGCGTCTTTCGCTGCCGCTTGTGTAGCGACAACTAAAATTAACTTCTCTTCTTTTATTTGGCTCTTTAAAAACTTTACCGCTTCTTCCAATGTTGTGATTGTCTGTGATAAATCAATAATCTCAACGCCATTTCTGGCGCCATAAATGTATTGCTTGAATTTAGGGTTTGTCTTGGCCTTTTTGTGCCCATACATTAAACCCACCTTCATCATTTCTTTGACTGTTTCAAGCTCTTTTTCATTAATGACTTCCGCCACCAATTCTTGTTGTAAATCTTGGTTTTCCATTTTGTAATTAAATATGGCCACAAATAATGACCTTAATTATTATATAAAAAGTCTGCTTATGTAGTCAATAGACGATTTTTTGAGCGTTTTGAAATTCGCCACTTCTCTATCTCCTTGTGATTTCCAGAAAGTAAAACTTTAGGTACGCTATATTTTTTACTTTTATGAATAAAGGTTTCAGGGCGGGTATAAACTGGAACGCCTACACCCAATCGCTTTTCTTCAATTGATTCTTCTTTACCCAAAACCCCAGGAATTTGACGCGAAATTGAATCTATTAGAACCATTGCCGGTAATTCTCCGCCCGTCAAAACATAAGGGCCTATACTTAAATTTTCAATTTTCAATTTACAATTTTCAATTATTTTTTTAACGCGTTCAT
>CAYRXZ010000006.1:0-14547 GCA_964428615.1 uncultured Candidatus Saccharibacteria bacterium
AAATATTTGAGTTTTGTTTTTCATGTCGCTTTTTGAGTTAATTTTTCTACTTTTTAAAGTTAACAAAAAATAGATATAAAGAAAAGCCCGTTTTTAAAACAACGGGCTTTAATCGTTTGGAAAGGAATCAACGCGCTGTAATTTCACTTCTTCCAGTATGGATTTTTGAAAAGGTCCATATTTAGCTTCTCCTGTTACTTTTTTCCCCGCTAAAACAACGGGTACCCAGTATCTGTCAGCTGGCATCATTTTCTCTAATGGCAGTTTTTGTTTTTTAAACCATGTTGGGGTTGCCATTTCATCCGTCGGCTGAAAATCGCCATTCCATTGATGAAGCAGATAAATATGAACTCTGCAAATAAAGAAACCTCCATCTGTTTTGGTATTGTAGAAATCAATAACAGCTACTTTTTCAAGAGAATCTTGCGTTGCCTCTATTTTGGCTTCTTCGGTTAATTCCCTTAATATTGATTGTATTGGGGTTTCTCCCTCCTCGATTCCGCCACCGTATCCATTCCAGCAACCTTGACCGATTTTCTTTGTTTTTAAACCAAGAAGAATCTCATCTTTTTTAACAGGAAAACAAAGCGTGGCGTTTAATAAGGCTTTTTCTTCTCTCATATTTTTCTCCTTTCTTATTATTTTCTGTTTAATTTAATTATAAATGAACTTTTTTATCTAATCATTAATATTTTAATTATATAATAAAAATTGATATTATTAAATAATCTGATTCGTGATAATAAAAAAAGGGCTCATCATTTCGAGCCCCATGTTGGCCTTGAAATTATTTGTTCCAAGGCATACGGACATCCTGTCCGCCTGGTATCCTAACCGTAGTATGACCACCACTGAGGTTGCCGTCCTTATCGACGTTGAACGTTTCGTGTATATCTCCACTACCCAGCGGCGACGGCCCTAACGGTTGGATGCCCCATCCACCACTATCTTTCAACGGTTTAAAATCATCAGACATTTTATATCACATCCCTTCCTTTTAAAGAGCTGTTAGTTTACGCTTACTTATATTTTAAGAAATTTCCACGCTTAAGTCAATAAATGGGGTATTTTTTATTTTTCGCTTAAACTGATAAAAATTAGCGGTTATTATTCTAAAAATGAATAAAGTAAAAACAGAGACTCTTGTTTCTGTTTTTACACGTTAGCTGGGCCACTCGGGGTCGGAACAAGAAATCAAACTTTCTCGATTAGAGCAATGTATGTCGATTTACCAGAGTCAATTATTTTATTGATTTTCCAACCAGTCCCATTAACTATCTTTTTCATCTCTTCTTTGGATACAAAAAGATAATCGAACCAATTGCCAATTAACTTATTAAACCTAATCCTTATTTTCAATTGGCCGGACATTCTTCGGCGCTGAATATTGAATTTGTGATACGAAAGGTGGTTCGGATCTTTAGTTTTATATGGATTATTACTTTCCGCTATAATTAAAGCTTTCGGCTCAGTGATTTTGTGAAAAACTTTTAGAAGTCGCTTCGCTTTGTTAAAACTACCAAAAAGCCCGAAATTATTACCGAACATAATAATTGTATTGAAGCGTTTGGGAGATAGACGAGATACATTTTCAATAGACAAGACTTTAGCGTTCTTTACCCCTCTTTTTTTACAAGCAGCTATTGCAAGCGGCGAATTATCAATAGCGGTAGCATTTAGCCCTTTCTTTTGTAGGTAGAGCGAGACACGGCCGGCCCCAGCTCCAACATCAAGAACTTTTCCTTTTGCGTAAGATATTGCTTTTTTCTCAGAGGAATTCCATTTATTAAAATCTTGAAAATAATTTTCAGGACCTTCTGACTGTGCAATATAACCATCATCACGTTCAACAATCTCAAAAGATTTACCCTTTTTCAGGTATTCCATTATTTCCTGTCCGTATACGTCTTTATCTTTTTTCATATTATTTTTTAGGCATTCAAGTCTTCCGATACTAAATATTCTTGGCGCCGCGCTACCACTCTCACTAGTTCGAGTCTTAGGTGGGTGGCGCCTCTCGGATTCGAACTGACTTTCAAAAAATCCAGGAAATAACGCTCTCGCATCTCCATCGATACTGCGCTGACTCGTGCTGTCGGTCCGCGATTCGAACCGTCTCGGTCTAGTACCGATAAAATCTCACTTTTTATTTTATCACTTCGGTTCGAATCCCGGAAGGGGTCGACTAGGGGTCAAAGGTATTGTATAATTTAAGCGTGAATAAAAATCGTTCTGATGAACAACTTATCACTGATTATTTCAATGGTGACCAACCGTCGCTTGAGGTTTTAATTCAGCAATATCTCAAGCCCATATACAACTTCGTCTATCGATATGTAGATAGCGCACATGAAGCTGAAGATATTACGCAAGAGGTGTTTGTCCGCATGTGGCGTAATCTTAAAAGATTTAATCAAAAAAAAAGCTTTAAAACCTGGATTTTCTCTATCGCCAAAAACGCTTCATTAGATTATCTAAAAAAGAAAAAAGCAATTCCATTTTCCGAATTCAATACCAAAGAAGGTAGAAACTGTATTACGGATGTCCTTGCCGATCCTTCCCCACTTCCTCAAGAACTTTTAGAAAGAGCCGGCATGGCGCAGATACTTACATCGGCTATAGAAAAATTGTCGTCCAAATACCGTATGGTTTTATTCCTGCGCTATAATGACCACTTTAATTTCAGAGAAATAGCTGAATTTCTTGGAGAACCACTTCATACTGTAAAATCAAGACACAGAAGAGCACTCATTATGATGAGGAGTCTTATTTAGGAAGTGTAACGATTAAAAATCTAGTTCAAAATAAAGGGATGCACCAAAATGCATCCCTTTGTCGTATTAGTTATATAGGTATATGAAAAAAGATTATAAAAAATTATTTACTCATCTTGAGCCGCCGGAACCATCAATAGGGCTTTTTGACCGAATAATACTTGCGATCAAGCGTGAACAAGAATTGCGTAACACTAAGCGATTAGTATTTGGATTCCTAACTCTTTTAACCATTTCGTTTACTGTCGCGCCATTCTCTTGGACATTGTTTTCTGGGCAAATGGCTGAATCGGGAGTTCTCCTGTTTATATCAATCGCGACGAACGACCTCGGAACTTTTTTCTCATTATGGCCCGATTCCATCATGGCCGTTGCCGAATCATTGCCGGTTATGGGCATTGCCTTTTTTATCATCAATATGATACTGGTCGTATTTACTCTTCGTTTATTTCTGTATAAAAAGAGATTACTGGTCGGTTATCTCTTACGCGGCGTTTAATTAATAAAAATATGAGTGAAGAAAAAAATAATAAAAAATTCTTTCAGAATCCTGACATTCTCAAGTGGATCATCGTCGGGCTTGTTGGATTTGTTATCATCATCTTGGCATTTGGAGCCGGTGTGAAAGTGGGAGTTTCTAAAGCTAAATATTCCTATCGTTGGGCAGAAAACTATCAGAAAAATTTCGCAGGTCCCCGAGGCGGATTTTTCAGCGATTGGGGGAATTCTCCTCGAGGAGAATTCACTAACGCTCACGGCGTTTTTGGATTAATCATCAAAATCGACGGAAACACAATTATTACAAAAGGTGGAGACGATGTTGAGAAAACTATTCTTGTCTCCGATAACACGATAATTCAGAAAGGTCGAGAAGATATCAAATTATCCGACCTTAAGGCAGACGAGAATATTGTCATCATCGGTTCTCCAAATAATCAAGGTCAGATTGAGGCCAAATTCATACGAGTTTTTGACGGCAAAACCAATAAACTACCTTTAAGGCCATCCCGTTCCTTCCCTTTCTTTTAATTATGATTTCAAAACTATTTATACAATTAATTAAGTATAAACTTATAACTGGAATAGTCCTTTTAGTTATTGTTGGGGGTGGATATTTCAGCTACGCAAAAATTTTCAACAATGATGGCGTAGTCCGCTATGCGACAGCGCAAGTTCAGAAAGGAACGCTTATAGTTTCTATTTCTGGAAACGGCCAAATTGACGTTTCCGATAGAATTGATCTAAAACCAGAAGTTTCTGGTAAGATTACGGCCGTATATGTGGCAAAAGGACAAGAGGTGAAAAAGGGATCCCTTTTGGCAAGCATTGATTCACGGAACGCAGAACGCGCGGTAAGCGATGCCGAGATTTCTTTAGAAAGCGCCAAAATACGGCTAGAGGAACTTCTCAGGGGTACCGACGCTCAATCAATGCTTCAAGCGGAAAACGCATTGGCGCAAGCAGAGCGCAATTTGGAAAAAGCGCAACTAACCTACGACAATATTGATGACGACACGGAACGCACATTGGCCGACGCATATGAAAGTGGCTATAACGATGTTTCCACTTCATTTTTTAAGTTATCGGGTTATGTGAAAGATTTACAGGATGTTCTTGGTACTGAAAAATCCGAAAATGAACATATAGTTTCATATAAAGTTTTTTTGGGACAAGATTCTCCTTTTATCCAAAAACTCCTTGATAATTTCTATCGCGCTCAAAACCTTTATAATAAAAACTTCGCATTTTTCAGGGAAGTATCCAGAGATGATGATCGCGATAATGTTTACAAACTCATAAATGATACTCTTGAAACTACCAAAGCGATCGCTCAAACATTTGAGAGCGCGCGCCACATGTACGACGCCATCGTAGCGAGAAGCTACACGCAGTACTTTATATCGTCCACTATTGACAAAATGAAACCGAAAATTGAAAGCGATCTTTCCTCTATTTTTTCAACTATAACTTCTCTTGAGCGAACTATAGATACCATTGACACTACCATTCAAGATACTCCAGGCAAAATTAAGGACGCCGAAATTTCTCTTGCGTCCGCTAAGGAAAGCGTGGAAAGCAGAAGATTGGCGCTTGAAGAACTTAAGACGGGCGTGGATCGATTGGATATAAGGACTCAACAAAATACCGTGGCGCAAAAAGAAGCCGCGCTTTGGGACTCCGAAGAAAAACTTGCTGGACACTTCATTCGCGCGCCGTTTGATGGCGTTATCGGAGAAATTAATATTAAAACCGGCGATTCTGTTTCGTCCGGCACAACTCTCGCAACATTAATGGCCAAACAATATATAGCGGCGCTTACTCTTAATGAAATAGATGTCGCGAAGGTAAAATTAAACCAGCCGGTTACTTTAACTTTTGACGCCGTAGATGGATTAACACTTACGGGGAAAGTAACTGATATTGCGAGTACGGCTTCAACGAATCAAGGGGTAGTTACTTACGGGATTGCCATCACTTTGGATACGATGGATGAGTTAATAAAGTCGGGTATGACCGTCACTGCGGCAATCGTCACCGAAGCAAAACCGGATGTGCTTCTTGTTCCTAATTCCGCCGTGAAATCGCAGGGCGGGATGAGTTATGTGGAGGTACCCGATGAATCTGACGCGTCCGTCGCAATTGCCAATATCAATAGCGCGATTTTTAAAAATCCTATACGCCAACAACAAGTAGAAATCGGTCCTTCCAATGACGAATTCGTGGAAATTATAAGCGGCCTCAAAGAAGGCGATGTAATTGTGATAAAAACCATTCAGCCAACCATTATACAAACGACACAGACGAATCAAAATTCCTCTATCAGTATACCCGGTCTTAACACTGGCGGTGGCCAAATAAGAATGCGTTAAAAAATTTACAATTATGATTGAGTGTAAAAACATCGCCAAAATTTATAAAAGCGGAGAAATAGAAACACATGCACTTAAGAATGTTTCGTTCAAAATCAATGACGGCGAATTTATTGCCATTATGGGTCCTTCTGGTTCCGGTAAATCAACGTTGATGCATATTATCGGTTGCCTTGATACGCCAACCAGCGGAGAGTATTTTTTTGGTGATCAGAATGTCGCTAAATTATCGGATGACGAATTGGCTGATATCCGCATGAAAAAAATCGGGTTTGTGTTTCAAGCATATAATCTTTTACCGCGCGCGACGGTTTTGCGCAATGTTATTTTGCCTCTTGTCTACGCTGATATTCCAAAAGAAGAGCGGGAAAAGCAAGCAGAAGAATCACTTCGCAATGCCGCTTTGCCCGAAGAATTTTGGCAACATCGCTCCAACCAATTATCCGGCGGTATGATGCAGCGAGTGGCGATTGCCCGGGCGCTGGTCAATAACCCCGCGCTTATTCTAGCTGATGAACCAACCGGCAATCTTGATACTAAAACCGGGGAAATAGTATTGGACACTTTTCAGTATCTTCATATAGAACAAGGTCGGACAATTGTTTTGATTACGCATGAGCCATACGTGGCCGAACATGCCCAGCGGATTATTCATGTTCGTGACGGAAATATTGTGGATGACAGCCAAGTAAAAAATCGGCGCATTAGTAATAATTATAATCACCCCGTACCAGAACAAGTTCGGTACGGGGCAAGCAACGCAAAATGAAAGTTCAAGATATTCTTCAAGAAACATATTCCGCCCTTTCGGCAAACAAAGCGAGGTCGGGTCTCACAATTCTTGGCATTATCATCGGTATCGGCTCGGTTATCGCCATGGTTTCCATTGGGCAAGGCGCGAGCGGGCAAATTCAATCTAGTATCGAAGGACTTGGTTCAAACTTACTTACCGTAAGTCCCGGATTTGCCCAGCAAGGAAGCGGCTTTGTCTCGCAAGGCCGCGGCTCGGCACAAACACTTGTAAACGATGATGCGGAAGTGCTCAAACAAATTATAGGAATCGCGCATATATCGCCGGAGCGGCAAGGAAGATATCAAATCATTTCGCCCACAGGAAACAATACTAATTCAACAGTAATTGGCGTGTCTCCAGAATATGCGCAAGTCAGGAATGTTTCGGTTGAGAACGGTTCTTTTATTACTGAAAGTAGTATGCGAAGCATAGGTCGGGTTGCGGTGATAGGCCCTACTGTAGCTTCCGACCTTTTTGAATATCAAGACCCGATCGGCAAAACCATACGCATCAATAAACTTAATTTTAAAGTTATTGGCGTGCTTCAAGCAAAAGGCAGCGCGGGGTTTTTTAATCCAGATGACACTATATTCGTTCCATTAACCACAATGCAGAAAATTTTGGCTGGCGGAGATTATCTTTCGTCCATTGCTATAAGCGTAGAAACCAAAGATCTTATGCCCCAAGTCCAACAAGAAGCAACCCTTGTACTTGCAGACAAACATCGCGTTGATCCGCAAAGCCCGGACTTTTCCATTGTCTCACAGGCAGATATTGTTGGAGCGGCAACGCAAGTCACCGACACATTCACAATTCTGCTTGCCGCTATTGCCGGCATTTCGCTCATCGTCGGTGGCATTGGCATTATGAATATGATGCTTACCACCGTCACAGAAAGAACGCGCGAGATCGGGCTTCGCAAATCTATAGGCGCGAAAAAAAAGGATATTTCAATGCAATTTCTCGCCGAAGCAGTGATGCTTACTTTTTTGGGAGGGGTGGCGGGCACAATACTTGGATGGATTATCTCAATTTTTATTACTCAATTTGCCGGCATTGCCACGCAAGTTTCCATTCAAGCGATAGTTCTCGCTTTTGGAGTTTCGGCCGTTATTGGAATCGTTTTTGGTTATTACCCAGCACGGAGAGCGGCGTCGTTGAATCCAATAGAGGCATTAAGATATGAGTAATGAAAATAACAATCGCTTAGTCAAGCGATTTGAAAATATTAATTAATCAAAAAATTGTATGAATAAATTAATTATAATTATTATCGCAGTAACAATAATAGTTGGAGGTGGATCGTTTTATGGCGGTGTGAAATATGCCGAGAGTAAAAATTCTCAGAACCGTCTTCCGCAGGCGAATTTTCAAAATCTACAAAATCTTTCATCCGAAGAACGCCAGGTGATGCTTCAAAATTTAGGCACTAACGCAGGCGGTTCACGTGTAGGAAAAACGGGAGGTCAAACGGGAGGTAATTTCATTTCTGGAGAAATTATTTCTAAAGACGACAAGAGCGTAACAGTTAAACTTCAAGATGGCGGATCAAAAATTATATTTTTTTCCGACTCTACTGAAATTACAAAATTAGCTCAGGGTTTTTTAAACGACCTGACAGTGGGTGCGCAGATTTCCGTAAATGGTACCGCCAATTCGGACGGAAGTGCTACCGCACAGACAATCCAGTTAAGACCAACGCTCAATCAATAAAATACGCGGTGAATCTTGCCGTTTATTCCGCCTTTGATGGCTTTTCCTCAAATAAAAAAGAACTTGAATGATTAAATACTCCATAAATTAAATTTATTATCTGTTCGATTTCCAGAGAGGGTACGGGTCTCGGACGTCCCTGACCGGTGAGTAGGTTTTGGCTTAAAACCTCGCTCTCCGGTCTCCCTTGATACTGCATTGACTGGTGCTGTGTGCCCCGGTCTGAGACCAAAACCTTTCAATAAGTATAAAGCTTTTTCACTAGTCGGAAAAGAGGATTAACTGACCCGTCTCGGTCAGGGTCAAATGAGACAAATGAGACACTATTTTCTTATTTTTATAAACAATAATTAGATTTGTTCGTAAGCAAGGGATTGACTTTTTTTAAAATATGTTGTATCGTCTCATTAAAATATGGGCGCTATTATTAGCCAGAAAACAAGCAAAACGGAAAAGGAACTATTTAGGGGCGTCAAGGACAGGTTAATTAACCATTTTAGTCCAGGGGAATTAATGTCTATACTCGCATACGGCAATAGGATAAATAACAGGGAACTTGTAGATCGACATTCAGATTACGATATTACGATTATTTTTAAAAACTATCCAAGTAAAAATCTTCCCTCTTTCCCAGCAGAAATTAATATTACAACTTTATTTTGGCCAGATATAGAATTGTGTGGAGTTAAAAACTTTAGACTTTATAATCATGGTGAGTTTTATGTCATTATATTATCGGAAGCAAAAACTTTATACGGAATTAACCCATTTAAAAAACTTAAAAAGAATTTACCTCAGCACAATATTGTAAATAGCTTAAAAGAACAAGTCCTTTTGCATTGTTCAAAATTAGCGGCAATTACACTAGAACCTGAATCTTTAATTAAACAAAGAAATATTCGTAAATACTCTTTCAGGGTTGCTCAAAACCTCTATTTTTTTAAAACTAAAAAAGTTAATTGTAAAGAATTTTACAACAAACCATATCGTGACTGGATATCAATTTTAGAGAAAAATAATATTGCAAAGAGCGTAATTAATTACCTTAAAAATATATTAAAAATAAGAAAAAGCATAGAAAATATAGATGTGTTTAAATATATATATTCGGTAAAAAAAGAATTATTCAAAATATATGAATGAAAAATATAGAGTATTTAAACGCAGCAAAGAATTTTCTGCGAACATAATTAAAAAACTTAAGGGGTATAAAGAACTAAAGAATGTTTATATTTGTGGTTCTATATTGAGACGTGAAGCCTTACCTATGTCAGATGCAGATTTAATGTATTTTGGAAAACATAATAAAAAAATAGGCTGTTTGAAAATTGATAAAATTGACCGTATAGATAATATTGCTTTAAAAAGTAAATTTGCAAAAAGATTATTAACTTGTATGTCTCCTGAATCCGGCTTTTTAGATTCTAAACCGCTGTTAAGTGGAAAGAAAAACCATTTCTATTTTAAAATATATAACAATAAACAGCACTTAATAAATAGATTTGTGTGGGAGTATAATTACCGCTTTTTCAACGAAAGATCAAACAATAAAGGATATAATTTAAAATATTCAGTCGGGGCTTATAGGGATATTTTGTTGATAAATTTATTCGGAAGGTTTTTAAAGGAAAAAATAAATCATGATAAACCAGAAATATTGGGTTCTATAAAAAAAATTAGAAAGGTTATCAAATATGATTATAAAAAATTACTGGAAAGTATAAAAATAATAATGTTAACAAAATCAATTGTTTTATTGGCGCATTCACTGACCGACACCAGGGGCAGAACTCAATTGACAAAGAAAACTTTAAAAGAAGCTTTTAGATACGACGGGAAATTTGCCGGTGTCACCAAAAATAATCTAAAAGAATTTTGGAATAAATATTTGGAGAGTAAAAAATGTTTAAAGAGTTTTTTGGATGAAATATATAAATATATAAATACGAATCACAAAGATTTATATTATAATTACATCGCTATTTCTTTGAAGATAATTAAGAATGGCAGTAAGAGATTTATAGAGAGTGTGTTAGATCAAAAAGTAGGCGATACTTTTCCCGTATTGACTTCAATTATTTTTAATGAAAATTGTTCAAAAAAAATCTTGAAGAAAATTGCTAGAAAATATTCTAATGACGTCGGCCATTACTGTACGAATAGATTAATCGCAAAATCCACAAAAACAGATAATAAAACATTAATATTTATGTTGAGAAATTCAAGGTTCGCCCTGGACGATTGGACAAATGAAAGGTATAAGTCAATTATAAAAAATAGACTTAAAAAATGAAAAAGAAAATAATAATATTAAGCTTAGCTTTTAACTATCACGACTCAAATATAGCGTTGTCTATTGATGATAAAATAGTGGCCTCCTTAGAATTAGAAAGATTATTTAGGTCAAAGAAAATAAATGCCTCATTAACCCAGATGGAAATTGGGGCTAAATATCTTTTAGATAGATATAATTTGAGCGTGTCCGATATCGATTATTTAGTTGTAAATGCCCTTAATAATCCCTTTGATGATAAATTATCTTTAGACGATATAAGAAAAAGTAAATATAAATTTCTTGGCAGAAAAATGAACGTTTTTATCGTCAGGCATCATATGGCGCATGCCGGATATTACTACTTTTCCAATTTCAAAAAAGCATTAATAGCAAGTTGTGATGGAGGCGGAGACATGGAAGAAAGAGTAGTTTATTTTTTAGGAAAAAATAATAATATTGAACGTCTCAATATAGATACTGCTAAGCACATATCGACAAAGCCATACGGACAATTTTCTTTTTATTTGTATCAGGAACCTTTTAGCGAAGGGAAGCTTATGGGGTTATCAGGTTTAAGCAAAAAGGGGAGCGAAAGATTTTCCGCAAAAATAAAGAAGGTTTTCTCACTGCTTAAAAATACAAATTTTATAGCTGGTCAAGCTATATTAAACAAATATTTTAAAAAAGAAAAGGGTTTGGCAAGTAAAAATCCAGAATCTTGCGCCTTTTTAGCTTTTTGTATACAGAAAGAATTTGTGAAAAGGAGACTTAACGACTTAAAAAAAGTCTTTAAAAAAGATTATGAAAATTTAGTGCTTGTTGGTGGAAGTGCTTTAAATTTAGAGTGTAATTCAAACGTATATAAAAATATAACTAGTGGGTTGTATATCCCGCCAAATTGCGACGACACCGGCATCGCTGTGGGTCAATGCGCGATTATTGTGGCCAAATTACTAAATAAAAAGCCACAATGTAATTTACCTTTTATTGGCGTAGAAGAGAATCGTTACGACTATTCTCTGATAAAAAATAGAAAACGTAAAGATATTATTATAGAAAATAATCCTAAAATTATTGCTAAAAGGTTAGCAAAAAACGAAATATGTATAAGACATTATGGTAGGCCCGAGGTTGGACCAAGAGCTTTAGGACATAGATCTTTTTTGATGAGCCCGCTAAATAAAAAAAACAAAGATATAATAAGTGTTGATGTTAAAAAAAGAGAATGGTACAGACCGGTTGCCCCGATAATAATTGAAGAAGATCTGTGCAAATATTTCGGCAAAGGCCCGCAGAAGTCACAATACATGTTGTTTAGTTATGATACGACGAAAGAAGCTATAAAAAAAATACCGGCGGTCATACATTACGATGGCACGAGTAGGGTTCAGACCGTAAATAAAAAGGAAGACCCCTTCATGTATAAAATACTAACAGAATTTAAGAAGATAACTGGAGTTGGAGTTTTAATAAACACCTCTTTAAATTTAAAAGGGCAACCCTTATTAAATTTCCTGCACGACACTTTTGAAATTACAAGAAAGATACATATTAAAAAATTTATTACCTTGAAATAATATTATAGGCAGATACAATTATTTTATAGAATAAAAAAGACCAATAAATCGGTCTTTTTATTATCCCTTAAAACTTTTTATGTCCTTGCTGCGGGACTAGGACTCGAACCTAGATACCATGCTCCAGAGGCATGTGTCCTGCCGAATTAGACGATCCCGCAATAGTTATTTCAATGCCTCTATTATGGCTATTTCAAACGGAACAATAACGAACGGACTATATCGCATTTCTGTGTGTGCTTCAATAAGCAGCTTCATTAATTTTATTATTTTTTCATTATCGATTTCTTTGCTGTGTTTTTTTATGGTTTTTAATTCCTGGTCTGTCATTTCACGACTAAAAGCTTCTTCAAGCTCGGGGCTAAATTTTAAAGCTAAAACTTTTCGTAAATAATGAATTAAATCTTTGTTTAATTGGATTAAATTATATCCGCTTTCGCTTATTTCAGAAAGAAATTTTAAACTCCCGGCTAAATCGCCGTTTATTAAAAGTTCCACCAGTTCGGAAATCCGCTTAAAAGCTACATTACCAATAATGCTTTCCACGTCGGTAATTTCTATTTGCAATTCTTTTTCCTTATCACTTGCCGCTTTTTGTTTTAACGAAGCTATTTGGTCTAAAAGCGATTCGGCATCTCTAAAACTTCCACCTCCACTGGCGGCAATAAGCCCTATGGCGGAATCAGAAATATTTATTTTCTCCAGCTTGGCGATGTCTTTCAATTTTCCAATAATCGTTTCAAGCGGCAATCTTTTAAAGTGAAATCTTTGAGTTCTGGAAACAATAGTTGCCGGCATTTTTTCAAGTTCTGTTGTTACCAAAATTAACATGGCGTGCGTTGGCGGTTCTTCCAATGTTTTAAGCAATGCATTGAAAGCATCTTTTGTAAGTTGGTGGGCTTCGTCAATAATATAAATCTTGCGGGTTAACGCGGCAGGGGATACGCGGATATTTTCTTTAAGATTTCTGATTTCGTCTATGCCTCTATTTGAAGCGGCGTCTATTTCAATAACATCAAACGCTCGGCCGTTGTCTATTTCAATACAAGCGGAACATTCATTACAAGGTTCACCGACTTTTTTAAAAATTTCATCGGTTTGTCTTTTTTGGCAATTGGCAAGTTTGGCAAGAATTCTTGCCGTAGTAGTTTTCCCGCTGCCTTTTGAACCATAAAATAAATAAGCGTGAGCTAATCGGTCCAGCCTTCCGGCATTTTTAAGAGTTTCAGAAATAACATCCTGTCCAAGGATGTCTGCGAAACTTTTTGGGCGATATTTGCGATAGAGAACTAACATATTTTTAATAACTTATAAGTTATATTAATTGAATATTGGTTTCTATACAACTATTGACTTTTTTTGGGAAATGTTATACTTTTGCCCTAGAACATCAAATTAGAATAAGGTTAAGGAATTTAACAAATAAAGGCCAAAAGGCCCAAAAAAAAACAAGAAAGGAGGGTGGTTTAAATGAAAAGATTGATTTTTGTTGTTTTAACAATGGTCCTTTTGGTTATCTTTATTGGTAGCACTGCTATCGCAGAAACCAAAAGGAAATACTGTCGGTCGGGTACAGACCCAGTCGATACAACGTATCGCCTTAACGAAGGTGAAAGGGAGGTTGAACTTCCCGAGGACTTACTTGTTTTGAATAAGGGCAAGCGATCAACGGCAAAGTGTTGGTTAAAGAAAGGAGATAAAGTAACACTTGTCAGTATTGATGGCGACGAAGAATACATTGACAGGAAGACTTCCTGTAATAACCCCTTGTTTTCACCAGACGACAGCAAAAGCAAAATCTTTTGGAATTATTCAGAGAAGGTGAAAACGCAAAAATCTTCACCTGCACCAGCAGTAGTTGTGGCTTCGCCATCGCCGGTTAAAGCGTCCATAAAAAGTGGCTCCAAACCGGCAGTCTCACTATCGGTAAATTCCCTAAAAGTTTATAAGGGGGAACAGGTCTTGTTGGCATGGAATTCGCAATATGCGAAAACCGTTCTGATCAATGGGAAGGATATGGTCTCAGTCATGGGGTCTGTCCAAACAAATCCCATTTTGCAAACTACAACTTTTGTTGCTGTGGCTTCGGCAGCTGATGGCCAAAAAGCTGAAACCTCAATTACTGTTACGGCGATGGACGTTCCTTGTCAATCTCGCAAGAGCGGGTGGGGGGCGACAATCGGCGGCATCATTGGATCTACCCTTTCGGTAGCCCTGATAGCTGGCGATGTAGTAACAGGGGGCAGTATAGCGTGGTTAACGCCGGTTCCCCTAGTTACAACTTTAATTGGTAGCTATCTCGACGGCGATAGTAAATGTGTAGCGCCTTTGGATGTAAACGTTGGACTTGGTTATGGAATGGGAGCAGTAGCATTGGGTCATGTTATAAACCACCCCGAAACGCCTGGGCCTCAGGGTCCGCAAGGCGAACCAGGGAAAAGTATAACAGGACCGCCTGGACCTAAAGGACCTCCTGGTTCTACGACGGCACCTACACCACCGCCTACACCACCGCCTACACCACCGCCTACACCACCGCCTACAC
>CAYRXZ010000006.1:14647-34148 GCA_964428615.1 uncultured Candidatus Saccharibacteria bacterium
CACCGCCTACACCACCGCCTACACCACCGCCTACACCACCGCCTACACCACCGCCACCTCCGCCGCCGATACCACCTGGGCCAATTACACCGCCCATAATTCCTTAACAAACATCTTGAGGCAAGAAGCTTAAAAACTTCTTGCTTCAAGATACAAATTTATCTATTGACATATAAATAATAATGTTGTATTGTAATTTTATAAATAAAATATGAAAAAAATTATAGATTTGAAATATAAATATATAGTCGGCATAATCTTGGCGGCAGGTTTATTTTTTCAAGCTATGCCCGCGTTGGCGGCTTCTTTTAATGATGACCCATTAGACTATCCTACCTTGCAAGTAGGGAATTCAACCACTCAACAAGATACATTAAACTGGTCAACTTCTGTTTCGGCCAATGCCGGAGAAATTATTGCTTTTCTTGTTTATTACCATAATACCTCCAACGAAACTGCTACTCAAACAAGAGTAAGATTAACACTGCCTTCAAGCGTTTTTACTTCTGCCAATGCTTCGGTATCAATATGGGCTACAAACGCTAACACTGTAAATGGCCAAGTTTCAATTAATTTAAATTCCTCGCAAATATTAACATTTATACCGGGCACGGTTAGATGGTATCCGAATGGCGGTTCTTATTATTCTCCCCAAACACTTCCCTATAGCCAAACCGGAGATGAAATTATTTCTTCGACAGGACTTAATATCGGTGATATAGCTGCAGGTTGGTCAACACAAGGATATTTAACGCTTAAAGCGCAAGTTAGTAATTCTGGTGGCGGTGGCGTTTTAACTCAAGCTCCTACGGTTTCAACTTATTCAGCCTATAATATCGGCCAAACTTACGGAACTCTTAGCGGCAGCGCCAATCCTAATAATTCAAACACAACTACCTGGTTCGAGTACGGCACAACTCAATCATTAGGGAGTCAAACCTCTGTGCAATCAATCGGCAATGGAGGATCTTCTATAAGCACAAGCGCTTATTTAAGCAATTTACAGCAAAATACAACATATTATTTCCGCGCTGTTGCTCAAAATGCTTATGGAACTTCTTATGGAAATATTTTGAGTTTTGTAACTAATTATTATCAGCAACAGCCCATAAACAATCAGGCGCCTACTGTTTATACAAATTCAGCAACTAATGTCATACAAAACGGCGCTACTTTAAACGGCAACGTCAATTCAAACAGCTCAAATACAACTGTTTGGTTTGAGTACGGCAACAGTTATTCGTTGGGTTCCACAAGTGGATATCAAACAGTTGGAAGCGCAAATTATTCAAGTAATATTAGCGCTTATTTGTTCGGGCTTTCTCCAAACACAATTTACTATTTCCGCGCTGTTGCTCAAAATGCTTATGGAACTTCTTATGGAAATATTTTGAGTTTTACTACAAACAATAATATTCAGACAGGAGGCTTGCCTTCGGTTAATACTTTGTACGCTTCTTCAATTTCTCAAAGTTCGGCAGTGTTAAACGGCTCTGTAAATTCAAATAATGATTCTGCCAACGCTTGGTTTGAGTGGGGAGAAACCCTTTCTATGGGCAATATAACATTCTCGCAAGGGGTAAATCAAAACGTTAGTTCATTTCCGATTTCTTCAAATTTGTCCGGATTGAGAAGCGGAACGCTTTATTACTTCCGCGCCGTAGCGAGAAATTCATACGGCACCGCTTATGGAAATACGTATAACTTTAGAACTCAGGGCGGTTCAACAGTTACTTATATACAGCCTGCAGTTCAAATAATTGAACCGGCGGTAGCTTCTTGTAATAGCGCAATATACAGCGCCAACACAACTGTTGATCCCTGTGGAAATATTTCTTCTGTTGTTTTAACGCCGAGCGTTAATAATATTAGCCCCATGGGCGGAGAAGAAATAACTCTTACGGTTCTCTATAAAAACGAAACTTCAAAAGATATTAAAAATGCGTTATTAAAAATATTCCTTCCGCAAGATGTAACTTATGTTGGGTCTAACCGCGAAGTAGTCTTTTCGGGAAATAATTTATTGCAGTTTAATTTAGGCACTGTACCTGCTTACAATCAGGGATCAGTGGGTATAAAAGTGAATATTGGAAGTTCTGTTAAAGATGGAACCAACTTGGCATTTAATTCTGTTTTAGACTACACCAATAGTCAGGATAAACAGGGCCAGGTAAACGCGTATTTGGCGCTTGCCACTGGAGCGATTGCCGAACAAGAATCTTCACAATTTATGGCTTCATTAATCGGTTTATTTGGCTATTTATTTAATAGTTGGGTGTTTAACATTTTGTTGATTATTCTTGTTCTCTTCGCAGCTTATTACTTTTACCACCTATTCATTAAATCGCAAAATGGCGGGAAGGAAGGGGATGACTTTGTAATGGACTAAAGTATGGGCGAGGCCTAATTGAAACATGGCTAAATTTATAAAAACATTCATTTTTATACTGGTAGTTGCCGCCGCCGTAATTTATTTTGCGGTTAGGGGGTTTACCTCTTTTAACGCAGACAACCCCCAAGAAAAAGTTTCTGAAGCTCCTGTTATAACTTACATCGCCCCGACTGATTCTTTTTGGCCGATTGTTTCTAGTGTTTCTAACCAGATAAAAACTGTTTCTTATACTTATAAACAAACTTCCACGCAACAAGAAGTTCCCGGATATGCGATTCCAAATGGTTATACTCGCGCGCAAATTTCACCTTTTTTCCAAAAAATTAAAATTTCAGAAGTTTACTCTTCTGCTTATTCTATTTATCCTTCACAAATTCAGCTTGCTTCCTACTTCACTCAAAAAAGCCAAAGAATTGATATTACAGGTTGGAAAATAAAGAGTAATAAAAACGAAGTTACTATTCCGCAAGCCGTTAATCTTTACGATCTTTTAGGTTACGCTATTGACTCCGATATTATTTTAGAGCCAAATAGCTATGTTAATGTTTATAGTAACACTAGCGCCGTAAATAGAAACTTGCGATTGAATAAATGTATGGGTTATCTTGAAAACGATTATTATTTTATACCTTCTTTAGAAAGAAGTTGCCCTGCAATTTCGCGCTCATCAATAGCATATCTTCCCGGAACTTGCCAAGCATACATTCTCTCGTTGAATAGCTGTCAGATTCCAAGCATTGCGACATATAATTCTTTCCCGGGAGGCGATGACGGCAATAAATGCAGAGCATTTTTGAGTAATTTAAATTATAGTTCTTGTGTTAAGGACCACCGCAACGATACGGATTTTTACTTGAATGACTGGAGAGTTTGGGCAAATAGGCAAATTTTAGACGCGCAACACGACACAGTCAGTTTGTTTGATAGTAGTGGACTATTAGTTGACCAATATATCTACTAATTTCAGTAATTTCAACAAAAATGGGGGTAAAATGGTCTTTTCCCGCCTCTTGACAAGTCTAAACAGCCTGCTATAATAGCTCTAATACTATATGAGTACAACCGCAGTTTTAGTGCTGCCTTTTTTTATAGCGAGCTTAATTGCTGTCGGACCGCTTATTAGCGTGATCCCCAGCTACGCAGAATCAGTAGATGCGATTAAATCAAGCCCGCTGCAAATCCAAAAAGTAGAGCTTTTAGCTCAAAATCACTCGGTTTTGAAAGAAACGTCAGTTTTGCCTAACTTGTCGAATAATCCCCAGAAAGTGGTTAAGATTCTTGCCACGGCTTATTCAAGCTCGGTTGACGAAACAGATGACACTCCTTTTATAACCGCCTCAGGAAGCCACGTCAGAAATGGAATTATTGCCGCTAATTTTTTACCATTCGGTTCAAAAATTAAGTTGCCGACAATTTTCGGCGATAAAGTTTTTACCGTTGAAGACAGACTGAAAGAAGGATATAATGACAGAATAGATATTTGGTTTCCAAGCAAGGGAGAAGCTTTAGATTTTGGTTCTAAAATCACCGAGATGGAAATCCTTTGATAAATGGATCAAAATAAAAAAACATCGCGATATTTTATAATTTTCATTGGCTTAATAATTATCGCGGTATGTTTTTGGGCCGGATTTAAAGCCGGGCTTTTTTTATTTGAAAAAACACAGATTACCGCTTCTATGGCTCCGGCGATAATTGAAAATATTTCAACCTCAACTCAACCAGTAATAGTTGTCAGAGAAAATTACTGTATTCCAGGCATAACATTTTTAGAGGAGTCCGATAAAGAGTTTTGTTATCAAAAATCTAAAATTGGCGGCGCAAAAGGATTAGAAATAAATTTAACTGCGGCTAAGGCATTTCTTTATGAAAACGAAAAATTAATAAGTATTGTGCCCTTAGCTTATCAATCGCAAGAAGGAAAATGGTTTCAGGCGCCAACGGGATATTATTTCGCCGGCGTGAAGCATGAAAAACATATATCCTCGATTTTTCCGGTAATAATGCCTTATGCTTTTCAATATTACGAAGATTTTTTTATCCATGGCATCCCGTATTATGAAAATGGCGAACAGGTCAGTTCAAATTTCACTGGAGGCTGTTTGCGGTTTACGGAAGGCGTTGATAAACAAATCTACGACTTTATAAATCCGGGTGATCCAATTTTAGTTTATAAAACCTTTGATGATTTTAAATTAAAAGAAGATTTTTCCGCTCCTGTAAGTTTAGAAAATTCTTGGATTAGGCAAAGATTTAATAATCCTTACCGTAATTCCTGGATTTTCGGCGGAACGGAATATCTAAAGTTTGATTATTATCAGCATACCGGACTTGATTTTGCGTTAAATCCCGATTCAAAAAACAAATCCGTCTATTCTATTTACGACGGCGTTGTCTCAAAAGTTATAAACATGGGAGAAAACGATCACGGTTTTGGCAATGCGGTAATTATTAAACATGAAATTTCTTCAGCATCTTCAACAAAAATACAAACTATTTATTCTTTGTATGGCCACCTCTCTTTAATTGACATGAATATTAAAAAAGAAGTTATAATAAAGAAAGGAGAAAAAATTGGTGAAATTGGAAATAGTGGATACGGTTGTGAAAATTATTGGAGAATAGGAAAAGATGGTTGCCCTGAGCTTGTCGAAGGGCAAGCACTAGACAAAGCAGATACACACCTTCATTTTGAATTAAAAAAAGCTCCTATTTTAGAAAACCCCGAGAAAGGGGATATGTGCCAAGGGCCTGGCGCCGAATGGCGATTTTGCTATGGTTCTACGCCTGATTATCCCGGAGATTACGGGTATTATGACCCAATAGAGTTTTTATTCGATAAAATTCTAAGCACCAATAGAATTTAGATATTAGAATTTAAGATTTATAAAAACAATGTATGAACTAACTCTTGAAAAATTTTCTGGTCCCATTGAAAAGCTTTTAGAACTTATTGAAGAAAAAAAGCTTGAGATAACCGATTTAAGTTTAGCGGAAATTACCGCTGATTTTTTAGAATATGTTAAAAAAATAGAAGCTATTGAACCGCGTTTGCTTGCCGATTTTATCGCAGTTGCCGCCAGTCTTTTACTCATAAAATCAAAATCTTTATTGCCCGACCTTAAATTGACGATCGATGAAGAAGAAAGTATAAAAGACTTAGAAGGTCGTTTGAATTTTTATCACAACTTCAAACCGGTAATGGCCCACATTAAAAAATTGGCGCAAGAAAAAAATATCGAAATTTCAAGGCCATTGTTTTTTCGCCGGCCGGAAGTTTTTTATCCGTCGCCGGAAATTACAATTGAAAATTTACTGAAATCGGCGAATAAAGTTTTAGAAGCTTTACGCGAAATACCCAAAGAGCAGAAAATAGAACGCTCTCTAGTAACCCTTGAAGAAAAAATAGAAGAAATCATTGGAAGATTAAAAACCGAAGTTAAACGCTCTACAAGTTTCGGAAGCTTACTTAAAGACAAACCGCGCTCGGAAATGATTATTCTGTTTTTGGCATTACTTCACTTGCTTGCCGAACAAATGATAAATGTAAAGCAAAATGAGGGATTTTCTGATATAATAATTACGAAATCCTAAATTCTAAAATTAGGATTTATTTAGAATTTAGTACTTAGGGTTTAGAATTTTAAATATATGGAAGAAAATAAAAAAAATATAACAGCGGAAGTTGAATCCTTGCTTTTTGTTTATGGCGAAGAGCTGGAAGTTAAAAAAATCGCCAAAATTTTATCTAAGCGTGAAAAAGTGTCTGAAACGGAAGTTAAAGAAGCAATAAGTGAACTTCAAAAAAAATATTCCGAGAGTGGGGGGTTGAATTTACTTTTTTCCGATTCGCCGGCAGGAGCAAAAGCTCAACTTGCTACAAAACCCGAATTCGCTTCATTAATGGAAGATTTTATTAAAGATGAATTTAAAGAAGATTTAACTCCGGCGTCTCTAGAAACACTTTCTTTGATCGCGTATCTTGGTCCGGTTTCAAGAGCACAAATAGATTATTACAGGGGGGTGAATTCAAGCTTTATTTTAAGGAATTTGTTAATGCGAGGGCTAGTTGAGCGTTATAATGACCCACACAGAGCAAATATTTATTTTTATCAAGCTAGCTTTGATTTGCTAAAATATCTAGGAATCTCAAAAATAGAAGACTTGCCAGAATACGAAAAATTTAAACAGGCTACAACTAACCAACAACAAATAGAAAACACTCAATTATCTAATTAACCAAAACGAACCATGCAAATACAAGCCATATTACTTTCCTTGGTCATCATATTTTCAATTATGATAAATTCCGCAGCGAATAATAACGCTCCTTCTTCGGCGTCTTCGGAAATAGTTCAAACAGAACAAGTAAAACAACTAAAACAACCAGTACCAGTTGCCCAAATTGAAAAAGAGCAAGTTGATTTAAAAAATCCTTTTGTTGTTTTTGTAACAGATGTTTATTCGGCCATTTCCAATAAAGCGATTGACTTGGGGAAAAGTCTGGCGTTGGCGGCTGAAAATATAGGGAAGAATTTTAATGGCTCCGAACTTTCACTTATGCCAATCTCAACTTCAACTCAAAACACAACATTAATTTCAAAACCGGATATGGCCACTAAATCATTAAAATGCGATTCGGGCGGTTATGATTTTACCAATAAAGCAATGCTTGCGAAATATATAGATAATGGAATAATTTTTGAATCTAATTCCGAAAATCGTTGGCCAATAGCGTCAATTACAAAATTAATGACTGCCGTAATTGCTCTTGAAAAAACCGATACCGAAAAAGAAATAAAAATGAGCGAAAGCGCTATTACCACTGAAGGACTGGCTGGGGGTTTTAAAGCAGGGGAATCTTTTAAAGAAATAGATTTAATTAAAGCCATGCTTGTAGCTTCAAGCAATGATGCGGCAGTGGCGATAACGGAAAATTTTGAGGGCGGCAAGGCGGCGTTTGTTGATCAAATGCAAAAAAAAGCCGCGGAGCTTAAGATGTTTCAAACAACATACTTAGAACCAACAGGGCTTTCTTTTATTAATCAGTCAACTGCAAAAGATCTTTCAACTTTAATGAGTTATATTTATTTTAAGCATCCAGACATATTGGAAATTTCCAGACAAAAAGAAATTCAAATAATAGAAAGGGAAGAAGGCAAGCTTAAAAAAATATTAAATGTCGACCAATTTGCCGGCGAATCGGATTTTATCGGAGGCAAAACCGGGTTTATAGACGAATCGGGCAAAAATTTAATAGCAGTTTTTGATATTTCAGGGAAAACTGTAGTAACAGTTGTTTTAGGAGCAGACAATTCATTTAAAGAAACAGCGGCATTAAAAAGTTTAGTGCAAACCTGTAAATAAACGATTATAATCTATAGTCTATGTATAGTACCCACATCTTTTTAATAATTAAAATTATTTTTGCGTTTGTTTTGTCTTTTGCTTTGGCACTTACTTTGTCGCCGATTTTGATAAAAATTCTTTATAAATACAAATGCTGGAAGAAAAAACCTCGGGAATATACTATCGGCGGAGGAAAAACTCCGATTTTCACAAAACTTCACGGCAAAAAAGAAGTTTCTACTCCGAGAATGGGGGGAATTTTAATTTGGGGAACGGTTTTAATAATCAGCTTGGGAACTTTTGTTGTTTCTCAATTTTTACCCGAAGAACTTGGAACAAAGATAAATTTTCTTTCCCGCTCGCAAACATGGCTACCGCTTTTTAGTTTAGTAGCAGCTTCAATTTTAGGACTTATCGATGATTTACTTGTTATAAATAACAAAGGCAAATATATTGGCGGGGGAATCAGATTTAAAGTACGAATGGCATTAATTGGGTTAATTGCTTTAGTGGGCGCTTGGTGGTTTTATGCCAAGCTTGGCTGGTCAAGTATTTACATTCCTTTTTATGGCAATTTGGAAATAGACGGTTTATATATGTTACTGTTTATAATTGTTGTTTTAGCGACTTTTTCAGGCGGGGTAGTTGATGGGCTAGATGGACTTTCCGCTGGAGTTTTAGCGCCGATTTTCGCCTCGTTTGGAGTAATTGCTTATTCAAAAGGGCTTTACGATTTGGCGACTTTTATCGCGATTATTATAGGCGCTTTGGTAACTTATTTATGGTTTAATGTCCATCCGGCAAAATTTTATATGGGAGAGACGGGGATTATGGGGCTTACTGTTGTTTTAGCGGTTATCGCTTTTTTAACAAATTCGGTTTTATTTTTACCAATTATCGCTTTTATTCTTGTGGTTGAGTCCGGCTCGGTGATAATTCAATTAATTTCAAAAAAGTTTTTTAATAAAAAAATATTTTTATCTGCGCCTATACACCATCACTTTGAAGCGCTCGGCTGGCCAGAGACTCAAGTAACAATGCGTTTTTGGATTATTTCTGGTGTATTTAGCGGGCTTGGAATAGTTTTATTTTTCTTAAGTAAATATTTGTAGGGGGATTAAAGATTGGGAGGATTGACAAATTTTAATGACGTACCATAATGATATCAGAACATCACAATAATAAAAGAAGGAAGATGGGGAGTTTCGGTTGCAGAAAGGCAATGCTCCGGCGACAAAAACTGTTTCGCCTCGACACGGAGGATCACACCGTGGGAAAAGTATTTGTTCTCGTTACACAATTGGTAGGGAAAGCGCGCGCATCCCGTAGCCAGTTAAATCAAAAAGAACGAGCCGAAAAAACTCCTTGTCTTCCCTCTTCAATATAACAGGTGAATCTATTTTTTAAAGATTCACCTTCTTTCTAAGTTCAGCAAATAATTTTGATAGGTTTAGAAAGAACAAAGCACATTTTAAATAAAAAAATCTAACCCGCCGCCGAGGACAATATCGGGGAGAAGGAGAGATATGGAATGAACAGAAAATGTCCTCGTTGTAATATCGCAACACAAGGGGCGTCTGCTCCTGCTTCGGTTATCGCTAAAATGGTCGATTATATGCCACCTGACATTTGCAGGGATGAGATAGTTTTTTACGCCATATGCCCAAACTGTATGGTGGTCATTCTCCCTGCAGAGTTTAATCCGGGAAAATAAATAAGCTCATCGCCTCCGCTTGAAAATTCAAAATTTCGAGCGGTTTTTTATTTCTCTAAAAAATTTGCTATAATTAAACGTAATAATATGACCACACTTATAAAAAATACCTATATTGTTGACGGCTCGGGCAAACCGCCCTTTAAAGCTGATGTTTTAATTCACAACGGAAAAATTTCAGCTATTGGCAATTTTCCGACTTATAAAGCTCATGAAACAGTAGAAGGCATGAGCGCTTATTTGGCTCCGGGTTTTATTGATATCAACGCCAATGCCGATCATTATCTAACCTTATTCTCCGACCCCTCACAAAAAGATTTATTATTTGAAGGCGTTACCACTATTATTGGCGGGCAATGCGGAGCTTCGCTTGCGCCCTTGCTTTATGGCTCTTTAGAATCCATTAAAGAGTGGGCTGGTATCGGGAAAACAAATGTAGGCTGGCGTACTATAAAAGAATTTTTTGAGATTTTAAATAAATTAAAATTCGGAGTTAATTTTGGAACACTTGTCGGCCACCGCACAATCAGGCAGGCGCTTACCGGAGATTCGAAAAAAGATTTATCGGCAAACGAATTAAAAGTTTTTTCATTAATACTGAACCGTTCTCTTAAAGAAGGCGCTTTTGGGTTTTCAACCGGACTCGGCTATGTCTACGCCAAACAAACTTCTTACAATGAAATAGAATCTTTAGTTGAAATTGTTGCCAAAAATAAAAGTCTTTATGCTACGCACTTGCGCGATGAAAAAAGAAATTTACTTCAATCAATAAGCGAAACCATAAGTGTTGCCAAAGAAACGGGCGCGAAAGTTTTAATCAGCCATTTTCGTCCGTTTTCGGGCTATGGCAAAGATTATGAAGAGGCTATTGGTTTGATAAATAAAAACTCCGACAAGGCCGATATTTGTTTTGATATTTCTCCTTTTGGCGCAAGCGGAGTTTTAATTTCCGAGCTTTTGCCGGAATGGATAAAAGAAGGAAACATGGAAACTATTTTGAAAGATATTGAAACACCGGGTCTGCGTGGAAAAATATTAAGGGAATTGCCCCGTCTTAAAGCAGAAGAAACGATAATTCTTAATGCGCCAGGGAATGAATATTTTATAGGCAAATCACTTAAACAATTTTCTGAGAGTAAAGACCTAAAAATGTCTGAAGGGCTCCTAGAATTAATGAAAGTGACGGCGATGCGCGCAGTTGTTTTACATAGCAATATAAGCCAGAAAAAAGCTGAAGCCGCGGTAAAAAATGACAGAGCAATTATCGCTTCCAATAATATGCCTAAAACTTTTACAAAATTACTGGAAATGGCGGAAAAAAGAAAAGTTTTGTCTATTGAATCCGCGATTTATAAGATTACCGGTCTTCCTGCTCAGCGTCTTGGTCTAAAAGATAGGGGGTTGATAAAAGAAGGTTTTATTGCTGATTTAGTTTTATTTAAAGATGCGCGAATCCGCGAAGTCATAGTAAGCGGCAAAAGAATTATAAAAAACGGAATATTTCAAAATATTTTAGAAGGAAAAATCTTGAAACATGTTTAGATTTAAATCAAACTCTCGCCCCGATTACATGTTTATTTTTTGCGCCGTACTGCTTACGGTTTTCGGCTTAATTATGCTTTCTTCGGCTTCTTCGGATTTGGGCAAAATTGATTTTAATGACACTTTTTATTATTTAAAACACCAAATCGTTTATGGGTTAAGCTTGGGCATTCTTGGATTTTTATTGGGTTTTTTTGTTGACTATCGCTTTTGGCGAAAAATAGCCACTCCTTTACTTATTATTAATTTACTTTTACTCATTTTGCTTTTTACACCCTTAGGTCTTTCACATGCCAGTTCGAACCGATGGCTCAATATAGGATTCGCATCTGTTCAACCAACAGAACTGCTTAAGTTTACTTTCATGGTTTATCTTGCCGCATGGCTCGCCCCAAAGGCCAGAAGCGCAAAAAAAGAACGTCAGACTAATTTTATGTCCGGATATCTGCCTTTTTTGGCGATTTGCGGAGTTGTGACTGGTTTAATAATTGCCCAACGCTCAACTAGCGCGGTTGCTATTATTATGGCAGCCGGACTTTTGGTTTATTTTGTCAGCGGGGCAAGGCTTTCTTTTATTTTCGGCACAATTTTTTTAGGGATTTTGGGATTAGCAATAGTCATTTCTTTTTCATCATATCGCTTTGATAGAATAGACACCTATATAAAAATGATGACTAACTCAAAATCAATTAATTACGAAACAAGCGGTCATCAAATAAACCAGTCGCTAATTTCAATCGGTTCGGGTGGTTTAACCGGAGTAGGGTTCGGACAATCAACCGCTAAATTCAAGCGCTTACCCGAACAAATAGGCGATTCCATATTTGCCGTTATCGCCGAAGAACTAGGATTTATTGGGGGGGCCTGCTTAATCGCGGTTTTTGGCGTATTTTTTATAAGAGGGTTCATTATCGCAAAAAAATCTGTCGATCAATTTGCCAAATTAATTGCAGTAGGTTTTATTTCAGTAATAGCAATTCAAGCATTTGTTAACATCGCCGCTATTTCCGGTTTAATACCATTAACGGGCGTACCTCTGCCGTTTATCAGTTTTGGCGGAACTTCTCTGGCGGTTTTTTTGACGATGACGGGGATAATTGGTAATATAAGTAAGTATAATTAAGCGATGAATTACGCGAGCCACAAGGCGAGTGAGTTACAATTGAATTACCATGAATTTCATATATGTAATTTGGTAGTAATTCAGCCTTCAGCTGTAATTTAATAGTAATCAAATTATTATGATACGAATACTTTTCGCCGGCGGGGGGACAGGAGGGCATATTTATCCCATAGTTGCCGTTTCCGAAGACATTTGGAGATTTAAAACCGGCAAAAATTTTGATATGCGCTATTTCGGCGCGCCGGGCAATTATAAAAGTTTTCTGGAAGATAAGGGAATTAAAGTTTCTAGAATTTTTTCTGCTAAATTCCGGCGTTATTTTGACATTCAAAACTTTTTTGATATTTTCTTTTTTTTGCCATTAAGTATTATTCAGGCATTTTGGAAAGTTTTTTGGTTTATGCCTGATATCTTATTTTCCAAAGGCGGACCGGGCGCCTTACCCGTTGTTTTAGCCTGCCGGTTTTATCGCATTCCGGTAATAATTCACGATTCTGATTCTATTATGGGGTTAGCTAACAGGCTATCTTGTTTTTTTGCGCAAAGAATTGCAGTTTCTTTTAACTCGGCGATGGAAGATTTAATTAAGAAAAATCCAAAATTGCAAAATAAAACAGCTTTAATAGGTAATCCCGTAAGGCATTCTTTATTTGAAGCTTTTTCCGATAATGAAGCGGCTAAAAATCTTTTTAGCTTTGATTCCGAAAAGCCGATAATTTTGATTATTGGCGGGTCACAAGGCGCAGTTAAGATAAATAATTTTATGGTGGAAAACTCCTTTGAATTAGTTAAAAAATTTCAAATCTTGCACCAAACTGGAATAAAAAATTTTCAATCTGCCAAAGAAGAGCTTGATATAATTTTAAAAAACGCTTCTCCTGAAGAAAAGAAAAACTACAAGCTTGTGCCTTATTTTGAAAAAGACATGGCAGAAGCTTATTCGGCGGCCGATTTAGTCGTTTCACGGGCATCAAGCGGCTCTATTTTTGAAATTGCCGCGTTCGGCAAACCATCAATTTTAATTCCTTTACCCGAAGAAGTAGTCGGTATCCACCAATCTAAAAACGCTTACGAATACGCCAAAACCGGCGCGGCTATAATGATAGAAGAACCGAACCTGAAACAAAATCTTTTTATGGCTCAATTGGGAAAGATTTTTTCAAGCCCTGAAAATCTTAAGTCAATGTCTGTAGCAGCGAAACAATTTTCCAAACCCAACGCGGGGAAAATGATTGCCGAAGAAATCTTGCGAATAATTGAAAGAAATTAATAAATAATTATTGTTTTTTTAACACTTTTTTGATACTATAGCTACGATAGCTGATTTTTAGCGCCACCTTAGCTCAGTCGGCAGAGCAGCACTTTCGTAAAGTGAAGGTCCGCGGTTCGAATCCGCGAGGTGGCTCAATTTATGGAAAAAAACTTTGATGAGCAATTAAAAGAGCTGGAAGAACAGGCCCGACAGTTGTCGGGCAAACTTGATATTGAAAACAAAAAAAATCGGGCAAAAGAGCTGGAATTCGAATTTTCGGACTCCGATTTTTGGAAAGACAAAGAACAGGCGGAAATAAAAATTAAAGAAGTTGGGGAGTTAAACGATTTAATTAAAAAGTTTGATGAAATTGAAAAAGAATTAACTAACGCCACTTCCAAAGGTTCTATTGAAGAAATAATCGCCAAAATCCGCCGCTTGGAAATGGAAACAATGTTTTTTGGAAAATATGACAAAGGCGCGGCGATAATTTCAATTTATGCGGGTGCCGGAGGAGAAGACGCGAGTGATTGGGCAAAAATGCTTTTTAATATGTATGTTAAATTTTGCGAAAAACGTAATTGGCAAACAAAAATTATCGATGAAAATGTTTTGGAAGTAAAAGGAAATTACGCCTACGGTTATTTAAAAAAAGAAGCCGGAGTCCATAGATTAGTGAGAATATCGCCGTTTTCAGCCGAAAAGAAAAGACATACTTCTTTCGCATTAGTTGAAGTTTTGCCGGAATTTAAAGAACCTGAAGATAAAGAAAGTTTTAAAATTCCAGAAGACGACCTGCGGATTGAATTTTCACGCTCTAGCGGACCGGGAGGCCAAAACGTAAACAAAGTTGAAACCGCTGTAAGAATAGTTCATTTACCGACCGGAATTTCCGCGGCCTCGCAATCAGAACGCTCGCAATCCCAAAACCGCGAGAAAGCTATGAATTTATTAAAAGCAAAACTGTTAAAATTAATGGAAGAAAATGAAATAAAAGAAATAAATAATTTAAAAGTAAAAGTGAAGCCGGAATGGGGAAGCCAAATTCGTTCCTATGTTTTGAATCCATATAAATTAGTTAAAGACCACAGAAATGGAGTTGAAACCTCGCAAGTAGAAAATGTTTTAGCGGGGGACTTGGATTTGTTCGTGGAAAGTGATATAGTAAAATTAACGAATAATTAATCCGTATAAATACACAAATAACGGAATAAAAAATTCGTATATTCGTAACAAATTGGTAATTAGGTGATTTTATATGGTTATTTTCCAAAACGTTTCAAAGATTTACAACTCTAATGGCAGACAAATGGCGGCGCTTGAAGACGCCACTTTTTCGATTAATCAAAAAGAGTTTGTTTCTGTTGTAGGAAAGTCCGGAGCGGGAAAATCAACAATAATCAAACTTATAATAGGAGAAGAAACGCCATCAAAAGGCAGAGTTATTTTCGGTTCTTACGATGTTAATAAATTAAAATATCATGAATTGCCCCAATTGCGCCGGCGAGTAGGAGTTATTTTCCAGGATTTTCGCCTTTTATCTCACAAAACCGCTTATGAAAATGTTGCTTTTGCCTTGGAGGTTGCCGGTAGGCCGCAATCAGATATAATAGATTTTGTTCCTCAGGCGCTTGAAATGGTAGGACTTAAAAATAAAATGCTTAATTTTCCTAAAGAGCTTTCAGGCGGAGAAAAACAAAGAGTTGCCATAGCCAGAGCAATGATAAATCATCCCGATATGATTATTGCCGATGAACCAACGGGTAATCTTGATCCGACAAACACATGGGGAATTATCAAACTTCTCACGAAAATTAATGAATTAGGGACAACTGTTATGCTGGCAACGCATAATAAAGACATTGTTAATTATATTAGTCAAAGAGTTATCTCTGTTGAAAATGGTAAAATAATAAGGGACGAAGCAAAAGGAAAATATATATTGGTTTAGATTATTATTTATGCTTACAAATCTTTTACGCATAATCAAATACGGATTTTTGGCTTTTAGGCGAAATGGCTGGCTTTCAACCGCTACGCTTTCGATTATTGTTTTAGCGTTGCTGGTTTTTGAAGGCTTAATGGTTTTTAATATTTTAACAAAAACCGCCATCATTTCACTTGAAGATAAAATAGATATTAGTATCTATTTTAAAATAGACGCCCCGGAAGACGATATTTTAAATATCCAAAAATCCATAGGGACATTAACTGAAGTAAAAAGTGTTAATTATATTTCGCGTGACCAAGCGCTTGAAATTTTTAAAGAGAAACATAAAGATGACACCGCTATAACTCAGTCACTTGAAGAGCTTAATACTAATCCGCTTTTAGCGTCATTAAATATTAAAGCAAACGACTCGAACGAATATGAAACCATCGCGGGCTACTTGGATAAAGCCGATTTTAAAACAATGTTTGAAAAGGTTACTTATGCTCAAAACGCAATAGTAATAAATCGGCTTAATAAAATAATCGATGTAGCAGAAAAAGGAGGGTTTGTTCTTATAATATTTCTTGCTTTCATCGCTGTATTGGTTACTTTTAACACTATCCGCCTGGCAATTTATTCAAGCCGTGAAGAAATTGGAATTATGCGGCTTGTCGGCGCTTCAAATTCTTTTATAAGAGGCCCATACATAGTTGAAGGAATAATTTACGGATTTTTGGCTGCCATATTAAGTATTGCTCTTACCGCGCCAATTATTTATTTTGTTTCACCATATACAAGTATTTTTATCGCTGAAATGGATCTTTGGAAATATTTTACTTCCAGCATTTTTAGCACATTGTTCTACCAATCTCTTTTTGGTATTAGCTTAGGAGTAATTTCCTCCATAATTGCCGTTAGAAAATATCTTAAAGTATAGCGAAAATTATCAATTATCAATTTCCAATTATCAATCAAGCTATTAATCTTCTAATTTTCAATTCCTTTAACGGCTGAACGGCTTATTTTTGAGAAAATCAACAATAATTCTTGCACTTCTTTTGATAAAGTTGTTATCTTGTTTTCTTGTTCTGGGTTAGACATCGCTAATAATCTTAACCAGTGTCTTGTTTCTTTTATTTCTTTTTTGCAAATACCAATTTTATGAATAAAATCTTTTCTGCTTTCAGCTTCGGTGGCTTCGCAATAATTCGCGCCAATTGAACCCGCCGCTCCTACCAATTGGCTAATAATTCTTGTGTTTACGGGCACGTTTTCGGCAAATTTTGCCGTTCTTTCTTCTAAGTCATAATTATCTTTAGGTTTGATAATTAAATTATTGGAGCTTGATTGAAAATTGGTCATTGAAAATTGAAGTTTAACCTAGATTCTCCAAATCTTTCTTTTTTAGTTGCTCAAGAATACCAAGATCTTTATCTATGGCAATTGTTTTGCCAAGATATTGTCCGGTGGTAAGATAGGGGAATAAGACATAATCCGCGCCTCTTTTATACAAAATTTTCGCATCCTGCTCTTCTTCAGCGCGCAAAATAATTTTGGGTTTGTTTTTTAATTGGCTAGCAGATTTATGAACGACTTCTAAAATTCCAAGATTATCTTTAAATTCAGGAACTGTAGAGATAACTAAACGTGCCGAACCTAAATTTGCCCGTTCTGTTATTTCCATATCGGCTATGTCTCCAAAAAGCGCGCTATAACCGCGCCTTTTTAATTTTCCTACCACGTCAGGGTCAAAATCAATCACAAGCAATTCTTCTTTTGGTAAATGATTTACAATGTGCCAGCCAACACGATGCCCGCCAATTAAAATTATCGGTTTTGAAAAACTTGAATCGTCGGCAAATTCTTCTTTTTTATTCCGCCGTTCAAAAATAGAAAGAAATTTTGAAAAGCGCTTGAAAATTTGTTCGCTGTAAATTATTAGATACGTTGAAATAGTAATTGTGATAATGCCGACAGCGGTAATCAAAGAAACCACGCTTTCATTAAGATGTCCAAGCTTAAATCCAAGAGCAGCTAAAATTAAACTAAACTCTGAAACTTGCGCCATTGCCATGCCGCATAAAAAACTCGTTCTTTTACGATAGCCCATCAATCCTAGAATTATTAAAATAATTAACGGGTTACCGATTAAAACAAACAGGGATAAAACGATAATGGGCAGTGTTAATCCGGAAAAATTGGAGAATATAAGCGAGGAGCCGAGAACGACAAAAAATATTAAAACAAAGAAATCCCTTAAAGAACGCACCCGCGCGGAAATTTGGAAATGCTCGGAAGAATTTGCCAAAGATAACCCGGCCAAAAATCCGCCAATTTCGATTGAAAATCCGGCTTTTGAAGCTAAAATTGCTATGCCGAAGCACCATGCCAAACTGCTCAAAAATAAAAGTTCTTGTGAGCGGGCAAATTTATCAAAAAGCAGGGGAGCGGCTTTTCTGCCGATAAAAAGCATAGCGGCGAATAAAATTGCGCCTTTTAAAAGCGCCATTAAAATCCCGGAAATTGAAAAACTTCCGCTTTCTTGAACCCCGGCAAGAAAAACTAAAACTAAAATTGCAACAACATCTTGGACAAGCAAAAAACCGATGCTGATTTTTCCGTATAAGCTGTTTGTCTGCCTGCTTTCCGAAAGGAGCTTAACCACGATAACAGTGCTTGAAAGAGTCAGGGCAATAGCGATGTAAGCCGATTGTAACAAATTAAAACCGAAAAACTGCGCGATGTAAAACCCAGGAATAAAAGTAAAAACAATTTGCCCTAAGCCAGCCAAAACAGAAACCTTACCCACCATTTTTAAAGAAGAATAGTTAATTTCAAGGCCTATTAAGAAAAGCAAAAACATCAGCCCCATTTCGGAAAGAACGGTGAAAAATTCTTTATTAATAACATGTGAGAGCCCAAAAGCACCGATAATTATTCCGGCGAAAATATAAGCTAAAATAATCGGTTGCTTTAAAAATTTGGCAAGAATTCCTAGCCCGGCAGCAACCAAAATTACTATTGATAGTTCAAAAATCCCGACAGACATTTTATTCTATTGATTTAATTATAATTTATTAAATTTAAATCGGATATCTAATTATAACAATTCCCGAACCGCCTGTGCCTGAACCGGTACTCCAACCGCCATTAACTGCCCAATATGAGCCAGCTCCGCCCCCGCCTCCGGTATTCACAATTGCATTGGGAGTTCCACTGCCTCTAGTAGTCCCATTAACTTCGACAGGATAATTATTGTATGCGTAATATGAAGTTGTGCCAAAACCTCTGCCTCCGCCGTCATAACCATCTCCGGCGCGTTCAGAGGAGTTGCCTCCGCCCCCTCCTCCACCGCCATAATATTTTGTTGTACCGGAAATAGAACTTGAATATCCTGTTCCTCCATTTCCGCCTGGGGCTACAGCATTGCTAATAATTCCAGGAGAGCCAGCTCCGCCTCCGCCAGAGCCAGTGTAATTAATTCCACCCGAACCGCCGGCGTTTCCATAACCGCCATCACCTTGAGTAGAAGCTCCTCCATTCATATATGTAGAAGCTCCGCCACCGCCGCTGCCACCAGCAACTCCATTATATCCGCAAGTACTGCCTCCGCCTCCGCCGCCAATTGCTGTTAATGTCCCAAAAACAGAATTTTCTCCGTTATTTCCTTTATTACAAGTCGCATTTGCAATCGCAGTCCCGCCATTTCCAACGGTAACAGTATAAGGACCCGTAGAAACTGAATAACTGGAATTGTAAACAACACCGCCTCCTCCTCCGCCTCCATTGGCGTTGGTTGTGTTGCTGTTTCCTCCGCTGCCTCCGCCGGCAACAACAAGGACTTCAACATTGCCTGAGCCGGTAACTGTAAAAGTTCCTGAAGTAGTAAACGTATGAACGCGATAACCGTCAACTTCTGTTATTGTTCCACCGGCGCCACTAAAACTATTACTTGCTGGGGTAATTCTATATCGCACAATTACAACCCCTGAACCGCCACCGCCTGAACCGGTACTCCAACCGCCATTAGCTGACCAATATGAACCGGCTCCGCCCCCGCCTCCGGTGTTCACAATTGCATTGGGGGTTCCACTGCCTCTAGTAGTCCCATTAACTTCGACAGGATAATTATTGTATGCGTAATATGAAGTTGTGCCAAAACCTCTGCCTCCGCCGTCATAACCATCTCCGGCGCG
>CAYRXZ010000007.1:0-30504 GCA_964428615.1 uncultured Candidatus Saccharibacteria bacterium
GCCGCCAGCGTTCATCCTGAGCTAGGATCAAACTCTCAAATAAAATCAGAAATTAGAAATCAGACATCAGATACCAGATACAAAAATATCCGATATCCGAAATCCGAAATCTGAAATCTGATTAACTAGGGACAACTAAAAAAATTCTGATTTGCTCTTTTTGTTAATTACTCAATTAACTATTCAATTTTCAAAGCTCTTTCAAATCTGCCGATTTACTACTTTCTTGAAGTGTCATCATTTTAGCAAGCTATAAGGGCTTGTCAACCCCACACTTAAGTCTTAAGTGTGGGGTCAAGTCCTCAAAACACTTGCTTTCCCCCCTAAATTTTGATATAAATTATATTATGAAAAAAGATATTCATCCTCAATATTATCCAAAAGCGAAAGTTAAATGCGCCTGCGGAAAAGAATTTACTATTGGCTCAACAAAGCCCGAGATTCAAGTTGAGCTTTGCAGTTCTTGCCATCCTTTTTACACCGGCAAGGCGAATTTAATAGACACCGCTGGAAGAGTCGAAAGATTTAGAGCCAGAAAAGAAAAAGCCTCAATAATACCGATAAGAAAAAAAACCGAAAAGAAAGCCCAGAAAAAAGAAAAAGCCAAGGCAAAAACAAAGAAATAAAAAAGAACCTCCGCGGGGGTTCTTTTTTATTATAATAAATAATGGCATTGATCAAACTATACTTTATACTTTCCTATAGGAAAGTATGGGCGAAATAAAATTCAGAGCTTGCCAAAATTAACCAAATATTGATAATATCTTATAAACGTATTTAAAAAACGAATTCAATAAACTATATGAATAACAAAATTATACTTGCCCCACACCAGAGCAAAGCTCGGTACGGGACTGCGGATAATTTTTCTTTATTTAAATTTTTATGAGTCAAAAAATTATCCTTGAAATACGGGCGGGGGCGGGCGGCGATGAAGCTGCTATTTTTGCCGCCGACATGGCGCGAATGTATCAAAAATATTCAGCTAAACGAGGCTGGAATTTTTCAATTATTGATTCTAGCCAGAGTTCTCTTGATGGTTATAAGATTTTTATTGCAGAAGTGAAGGGTGAAAATGCTTATGACGACTTAAAGCAAGAATCTGGAGTCCATAGAGTTCAAAGAATACCCAAAACTGAAAAATCCGGCCGAGTGCATACATCAACTATTTCAGTGGCGATTTTGCCAATGGTTGAAGCGCGCCAAATAAATATAAAAGATAACGACATTGAGGCTACTTTTTGCCGAGCCGGCGGTCCGGGCGGACAAAACGTCAACAAAGTTGAAACCGCCGTACGAATTCTTCATAAACCAACGGGTATAGTAGTTTCTTCCCGTTCTGAAAGATTCCAGCATGCCAATCGCGAAAAAGCTCTTGATGTTTTACGCGCTAAACTCTATGAAATGGAACAGACCAGGGCAATTGGTTCAATAACGGATATTCGTCGCGAACAAATCGGTTCCGCCGACCGCTCGGAAAAAATAAGGACTTATAATTTTCCCGACGACAGAATTACCGACCATAGAATCGGAAAAAAATGGCATAATATTGAAAAAATACTTGAAGGAGATTTAGACCCCATCGTCAAAGCTTTTAAAAAACAAAATAATTGAAGGCAATATTCTTAGGAATTCAAAATGGCAATGTCTTCCTCGAACAGCTTAGCTAAACTAACTACTTTATCTCCATAAGCGAATCTGTAAGTAAACCACCGGCTTCCAGCATAATATTTTGCCGCTGCACATCTTTCTTGTAAAACCTGCTTAGGCAATATATTGCTATATTGATTTCCATAATTAACGCACGCTGAAGAATTATAAGCATCTCCCAAATAAAGTCCGGTTGCCACAAAAGCATCGGTATTATTCCAAGGCGACGGCGGATTACTACCTGTTATTTGAGAAATTCTATCTATAAAAATTTTCCACGTTGAAGGAATAAATTGTGCCGGTCCCATAGCTCCTCCATAAGCTCCATCTGAAGAAATAGCGCAAGACACCTTTATATTCCCTGCGTCTAAACTACTTTTTAACCCAAGACTTTCAATTATTTCTAAAAATATTGGGATATCGCGAGTTGGATGCATAGCGGTTTTATAATCACATCTGCCTACATTTTTTCCTAAAGCCGATTCTCTATCTAATACCGCTAAAATTAAGGCGGCTCGTACTCCCGTAGCGCTTTCAGCCATTTTTGCCAAATTGTACGCCTGTCCAAAAGTAAGTTCACCACCACCCAATAATTGGTATATTTGTTGCCTAATTTGCGTTGCAGTTTTCTTGGTCTCCGTTAAAACTTTCTGATATTCTGCCTCTTTGCCCTTAGTAACCTTCAAAAGAGAATCTTTTTCTGCTTGAGTTTTTTTAATTGAATTTTTTTGCGCATCTTGATAGGCCTTTAAGGCAATAGCGTCTTGCTTCTGAAGCCCTAACACCTCTTTTTGCCCTAATAATTTATTTCTATCTTCAACAATCTGTTGAATTGTTAATCTTACACTGCTTTGAACCGACATAAGATTATTAATATCACCCATAAAATCGGAAAGTTTTGGATTAGCCATTAATATTTCAACTAAATTCTTACTATCATTCTCATAAAGAGTTTGTAAGGCCTGAGAAAGACTTTGCTTATTTAAAAATATCTCATCCCCTGTTTTAACAATTTGACTTTGTGTATCGCTAATTTCAAGGTCAAGATTACTTAATGTTAAATTAACAACTTTTATCTGAAGATTAAGTTTGGATATTTGGCTATTTAACCTATTTATTTCCGACTGCAAAGTTGTCCCTTGTTTTTTATATTCGTTTATTGTTGCTTCATATTGCGAAATCTGACTTTCAAGGTCGACAAGCTGGGATTCTAATACTTTTCTTTCTTCTTCATTTTGACTTTGAGCCGCTTTAACACTTCCCGTCGTTGGCGCCATAGCCGAACCTAAAACAAAAAATGCGATTATGGAAAAAATAAAAACCGCCTGAAATACTTTTTTAAAGGGAATTATTACGGAATACTCACGCCGTAAATTAAGCCGTAAAGGCCTTCGGCGCTTTATGTCAATAAAAAGATTATTCATTAGGAGCTTCTTCGGCCTCTTTTTTATTCTCTTCTCCTTCAACTTCCACATCTTCAACCGACGCTAGTTTTTCTTCAATGATTTCTTCAACTATTTCGGTTATAGTCGCAATTACCGCTTCCGGCTCGGCTAAAATTTCAACCCCTTTAATCGGCTTTATATCTTTAATATTTATGCTTTGCCCCATCTCCGCCAAACCACTAACATCTATTTCAATATTATGCGGCAAATCCGCCGGTAAAGCACGAACTTCCAATTCATACATAGCCTTTATTAAAATTCCCTTTTTTTCTTTAACTGCTTGCGCTTCGCCGATAAACTCTAAAAGAACTGAAGCTTCAGTCTTTTCATCCATTCTCACACGATAAAAATCAATATGAGAGGTTTTATCCGTTAAAGGGTTTATAAAAACTTCATTTATTAAAACCGGAATCTTCTCTTCTCCAATAATTAAATTAACAATCATACTTTCCCCAGATTCATTAAAAACTTTATTAAAATCTTTCTCAGAAACGCTTAAATGTAAATTTTCAAATTCTCTACCGTAAAGTTCAGCCGGAATAAAACCAGCGTTTCTTAACGCCTTAACTGCCTTACCCATTATTTCTCTTTTTTGTGCTATAAGTTCCATAAATGGCTATTATATCAGCTTATTAAACAATTTCAACCTCTGTATAACGATAGCTTTGATTTCTTCAACCGCTTTCGGCAGTATCTTATATGGCACAATTTCTTCGGGATTTTGGCTTAAAGCCGCTTCCATTCCCTTACGCCAAGCAATTCTCAATTCGGTATTTATGTGGATAACTGAAATTCCGGCATCAATCGCCGCCAAAAAATCTTCATCTTTTATTCCGGAACCGCCATGTAATACCAAAGGAACTCCCGCAGATTTTCTTATTTCTTTTATTCTTTCAATATCTAATTTGGGATTACCATTGGTAATTATTCCATGAATATTCCCGACCGCCGGAGCAAATAAATTAACACCCGTTTCCTTAACAAATTTTGTCGCGTTTTCTAATTTTGTAAAATCTTCCGGATTTATTGCCGCGTCTTCAGGAATCTCTTTTAAAATAATTGAGCCTGAGCCAATATAACCAATTTCTCCTTCAATTATAAAGTTTGTCCGCCGGCTGACGGATATAGATTTAGCTAATTCAACTGCGTCTTTGGTTATTTTAATATTTTCTTCAATAGACAATTTACTTCCGTCAAAAACAGCTGAGTCAAAACCCGCTTCAACTACTTCCTTTAATTTATCCAAAGAATGCGTATGATCGGCGTTTAAAAAAATCGGATAATCATATTCCTCTTGAAAACTTTTTACTAAAGCGGAAATTTGTTTCACGCCGATAAACCCTCTCTCACCTTCGGAAACACCAATTATTACCGGAACGTTTAACTCCCGCGCCGCTTCAAAAACCGCCCTTAGTCCAACAATATCGGAAACATTAAAATGGCCTATCGCCGTTTTTTTCTCTTCGGCTTCTTTAATAAACTCAAATAAATTCTTCATTTAATTTATTTCTACCAATATTTTATCAACACTTTCAGGAACAGTTTTTACCCAAAACGGCCAGAAGGAAACCGTAAATTTTTGGATATTTACATAAGAAGAAACTAACAATTTTAATTCCGATTCGTTTTTCTCGGTTGTTTTTTTTCTAAATTCGTCAATATTCACCGGTTCTTCAAAAATACCCTTAAAATCAACTGCGAAAGAAATCTTGCCTTGTTTAAAGTCTGGCCTTGCCGCGCCATACTCAATGGTATAAGTTTTAATTTTCAACGAATTATTCGCTAGTGAGTCTTGGGCGGTTTTTTCAATTAAATCTTTTAAGTCTGCTTCTTTAAAGCCGATACTCGAAGATTTTCCTTCCATATAAATCGAAAAATTTCCTTTTTCGTCAGTCTGAATATTAACTGTTTCTTTTAAGAGGACAAACTGCCGACCACCGTCTAAAAATTTAAAATCTTGCGGTATCTGAAGAGATAAAGCGGAATCAGTATAATCTTTTAATTGTTTTTCGGCGTCTACTTTCCCTTTTTTAATATCGTCGTCTGTCGGATAAGCAGCTTCACCGATAAATCCATTTTTCATAGCATCCTTGGAACTTCCATAAAAATAATTATATTTCGGCGTGCCAGCGAAGCCTGGAATCGTAAATTTGCTCTGTGGCCCAATGTTGTATTCCGGACCTGCCTTATCCGCAATAACTCCAGCGTCAATACTGGAAGCAGTTTTTTCCCCGTTAACGACTTTTGCGCCCGGGACAACCGTTCTTTCTTTTAGTTTGAAAGTTTTCCCGTCGGGGGCTACGAACCTAGTGCCCGCAACAAGGGTCTGTGAGTTTGAGTCGAATGAATTATAAATTGTAATTATCCCTTCCGCTTTTTGCTGGACATTTTTTCTGCCGGTCGCGACAAAAGAAAATGTGAAATTTTTTGTTATTGAAAAAACTTCTGCTGGGATTTGTCTGGCAGCAATTTCAATCGTACCAACTTGAACTATTTTTTTGTCCGCCGAAATCGATTCTATAAAGCTCCATTCGGTTTTTTTTGTTTCAGCTTTTATTTCAGCTCTTACAAAAAAAGTGTTTGTAATATAAAATGCCGCTCCCAAAAAGACTACTAATACGCCCAAAGAAATGAGTGAATACTTTTTTATTTTCCCAAACTTTGATTTCTGTATCCTTTCAACCCTTTCCTCTTCTTTGAATCTTTTTTCCTCTTTTTTCTCAAACTGTTCAAACTGCCTGTCTATTTTTTTAATAGCTTCATCTATTTTTTCCTCTTGAATCTTTTTCAGGCTCTCTCCTGATTTTTTCCGGACAGCGTCAACAGTTTTCTTTTTCCTAATTATTTCAGCCATTGCATTTAATAACCATTATACAACAAATTTTAACAGAAAATATTCCGCAAAACAATAACCCCTTAATTATGGCTTAATAAAAACTCTTCCGTATAAGCCCTGGCGAAAAAAGAATCTGGAGATTGCTCTAAAAGCCTTATTATTTCTTTCATCGCCGGCTCTTCTTCATCCCCTGTAATTTTAGACGGTTCGCGAAACGGGTTTATATGGAAAAATCCGTATTTTCCAATTATATCCATATTTTCAGGCGAGTTTTTAAGAAAAACTAGTCCTGCGTCATCCCAAAAAACAAGCGCCCAATTCTCATTAACCAACCTTAAAATTAGAGGAAAGATAGAACTGCTTAAATTATCAGGTCGATAAGCCAATATAAAATAATTAATTTTATATTTATCATTTACTATTTTGTTCCAATCCGGAGAATCTTTAACTACCGCAAAAAATTCTTTCAATCGTTCTTCTCCAAAAACTTCCGAACGGCCGTCTATAAAAACTTTTTCTTTTGGCCAAAACCGCCAAATCAAATATCCCCCTTCGTTATAAAGATTAAAAAACGGGCCTTTCAAATTATTTTTTTCAATAAAATCTGAAGCTCCAATGGGCAATGTATACCTATTAATACTATCGCGCGGAAAATTTATATATCTTGTTCCCACCAAAATTAAAATAATTATTAAGGCGAAAAACGGTAATCGTTTATAATTTATTTTCCCAAAAAACGCTTTTAACTCTTTTGACGCAACGATACTAAGCGGCGCAATAACAGCAATCGGCCAAAAAACCGAGTGACGCACAGAAATAAACGGCAATATTGATATTCCCGCAACAACACCCAGCCAAACAATATCTCGTTCCTCTTTTTTAAAAAACAACTGCCAAGCTAAAAATAAAAAAATAATTACTATTTCAGCGAGAAAAAATCCGACGTGCAAATCCCGCCAAAAATTTAAAACGGAAAACCACTCCTCAACGCCTAAAATATTTATTGAAGAACGGACATATAAAGGATAAAGAAGAGAATGATACGTATTTGGATTGACAAAACAAACCGCAACCGAAGCTAAAATAGCTAAACCGAATTTTTTAAAATCTTTTTCTTTAATATCGCGATTACCAAAATATGGAAAATATTTTTTGAACAACTCCGCGAAAAAATAAAATATTATGACGACAATTCCCAATAAAAAGCTCGCATTGGTATTCGCCCAAAATAACATTGTTATGGCAATAAACCATAAATATCTATTCTTTTTTTCATGACGGAAACCTTCAAGCGAAAAAATTAAAATTGCCAAAGCCAGATAGGAAAAAATTTGCGGTCTGGGAATCCAAAATTTAAAAGTCGTAAAAGCCAGACCGAACAAAATCGCTAGAGTTATGTAAAAATTCGCACCATGCTTCAGGGCAAGCCGGAAAACGAGATAATAAGTTAAAACTGAAACAAGGGCGACAAAAAATATAAGCCCCCAAAAACCCGTAAAAATCTGCACAAAATAGAATATTAGCTCGGCCAGCCATTCATGGGTAACCCACGGCGCACCGCTGGCAGTATAAGAGAATACATCGAAATGCGGAACGCTTTTCATCTGCCAAATTAATTCCCCCGCTTTCAGGTGGTAAAAAGCATCTGATTCTTTAAGCTGATTGCAGGAGTAAATAAAAATTAATCCTAAAAAAATAACCAGCAAAGCTTTTTCTGTTGTGGAAAGTTTTAGCATTACGAAAGCGTTGCTTTAATTCTACGTACTCCGGCGCTGGCGGATTCTTCTTTTATGATTTTGAAATTACCCAATTCAGACGTCCGATTAACGTGTGGCCCGCCGCAAATTTCTCGACTAAAAGGAGACCCTGAGCCAGCTTGCCCTAAGCCTGCCGAATGGGCCATAGGGTTTCCGATTGTATAAACCTTCACCTTATCGCCGTATTTTGAATCAAACACTCCCATTGCTCCTTTTTCTTTTGCTTCACTTAAACTCATTTCTTCGCAAATCACAGGCAAGTCTTGTTTTATTTTTTCATTTATCAAATCCTCCACTTGTCTAATTTGCTCAAACGTCATTTTCTCGGAATGCGAAAAGTCAAAGCGCAATCTCTCGGAAGTTATATTTGAACCTTTTTGTAAAACATTTTCTCCCAAAACCTTGCGTAAAGCCACCAGCATCAAATGCGCCGCAGTATGATATTTTATAGTTTGCTCGCTCGCGTCAGCTAACCCACCCTTAAACATCCCAGCTGAAGCGGTACGGGAAAGCTCCTGATGTTTTTGCATTTCTTCTTCAAATTTTTTTACTAATTTTTCTTTATCATAAACTATTCCTCTTTTATCTTTTTCTTCGATAACCATTTCCAATGGAAAGCCATATGTCTGGTATAAATCAAAGGCTCTTTTACCCTCAAATTCTTTTAATCCTCTTTCCAGTGTTTCCTTAAACTTATTCTCTTCTTTATCTAATTGGCTTACTATAAAATCTTTATTTTTTCCTAATTCCGAATAAACTTCAAAATAAATTTTAATAACCTCTTCGGCGATTTTTGAAGTAAATATTTCTCTAATCCCGAGAGAAAAACCATTACGCACCGCCCTACGAATTAATCTGCGCAAAACATAACCAGCGCCCACATTTGAAGGCGCCAAGCTTTTTTCGTCTCCCAAAATAAAGGTGGCGGTTTTTATGTGGTCCGCGATAATTCGCATTGCTTGAGTAATTTCCGCTGATTCACCATATTTTTTGTCTGATAATTCTTCAATTTTTTGAACCAGTGGCCAGAAAAGCTCGGTTCTATAATTGTCGTTAAGCCCGTTCATTACCGTCGAAACCCGCTCCAAGCCCATGCCCGTATCAACGTTTTGCTGGACCAATTTTTCATACTTACCTTGACTATTTTTATTAAACTGCATAAAAACGTCATTCCAGACCTCCATCCATAAAACGTTATCATCGTTAAATCCTTCCGGAATTTTATCGGCATCGCCAACCCAATAGAACATTTCCGTATCCGGACCGCATGGCCCGGTTTCTCCAACTGGTCCCCACCAATTATTATTTTTAGGTAATTTCGCAATCCGTTTTTCCGAAACGCCAAGACTTTTCCAAATATTAAAAGATTCTTCATCAAACGGCGCATCATCATCGCCTACAAAAACCGAAACCGCTAATCTATTTTTATCCAAATTTAGCCATTTCGACGAAGTCAAAAATTCCCAGCTCATTTCAATGGCTTCTTTTTTAAAATAATCTCCAAGAGACCAATTGCCTAACATCTCAAAGAAAGTATGGTGAGTTGAATCGCCTACCTCATCAATGTCGCTAGTGCGAATACATTTTTGAACATTTACTAATCGCTTGCCAGTTGGATGTTTTTCGCCCATCAAGTAAGGAACCAAAGGATGCATTCCAGCGGTAGTAAAAAGAACCGTCGGATCATTTTCCGGAATCAAAGAAGCTGAAGGGATTATTGCGTGCCCCTTTGATTTAAAAAATTCTAAGTATAATTTTCTGATTTCCCCCGAAGTCATTATTAATTATTTCTTATTTCTTAAGTCTTAAGTCTTATTTAGTATTCCTCCAAAGCTTTAGATTTTGCGTGACCTTTTATTTTTGCCAGCGCCTTAACTTCTATTTGCCTTATTCTTTCTCTGGTAACGCCAAATCTCTTTCCAACTTCTTCAAGTGTATGAGTAATGCCGTCCTCCAATCCGAAACGAAGCTTTAAAATTTCCTGTTCGCGTGGAGCTAAATCAATTAAAATTTCGTTTATTTTATTTTTCAAAAGCGATTGAGCCGCCAATTGCGAAGGTGTCAAACTCTTTTCATCTTTAATGAATTCCGAAAGCGTTGAATCTTCGTCATCGTCGCCTATTGGCATTTCTATAGAAACAACTTCCTGCGATATTTTTTGGATATGGTGTATTTTATCTATACTTGTGCCAAGCTCAATGGCAATTTCCTCTGCCAGTGGTTCACGGCCAAGCTCCTGAGCTAATTTCCTTTTTGTTTGAGTATATTTAGAAATACTTTCAACCATATGTACTGGAATGCGAATTGTGCGTGATTGATCGGCTAAAGCCCGGGTTATTGCTTGTCTTATCCACCAAGTTGCATAAGTTGAAAACTTGAATCCTTTACGATAATCAAATTTATCCACAGCGCGCGACAGACCGATATTTCCCTCTTGTATTAAATCTAAAATATTCAAATTAGGAGTCCGATGAATATAACGCTTAGCTATTGAAACAACTAAACGCAAATTGGCGCGGATAATTTGTTGTCGCGCTTCTTCATCGCCGCTCTCTGCTCTTTTCGCTAAATCTTTTTCCTGTTGACCCGTTAAAAGGGGTGTCTTGCCAATTTCTTTAAGATACATCTGAACCGCGTCAGGCAAACCAACATCTTCTATTTTCGCCGCTTCTTTTAATTCTTTCTCGCTAATTTCGGATTTATCTTCAACGCTTATTAATTGGCTGGTTTCAACAACTTTAATATTTGCATTATCTAAACGGTTATAAATTTCTTCCAAAAAAGTAATATCATCTTCTATTTTCGGAAATCGTGAAAGAATTTCACTATCTGTAACAAAACCTCTTGGCCTACCTATTTTAATTAATTCATCTACCGCAGATTCATCAAATTTAAATTTTTTTACCAACTTTTTCTCTTTTTTCAGTTTTTTCGATTTTTTTAAAACCCGCTTTTTTGCGATTTTCTTAAGAGATTTTTTAGCGATTCGACCCTTCCGACCGCCACCCTGAGTTTGTCGAGGAATTGCTTTCTTAATCTTCTTTGTAATTTTCTTTGAAATTTTCTTTTTAAGTTTTTTAGGTTTCCGAATTTTAACCTTTTTAACTTTTTTAAACTTTTTAATTTTTTTGGCTTTTTTCTTCATTGTTGATTATTGGCTTAATTATCTATAATTTTAATATTGTGCCTTGTTTTTAATATTTAAGCAAACCCCGTATAAGAATAGAGGTTTATATAAAAAGATCTATTTAAAAAATCATGGCCTTGTTAATTTGGGCGAATTCTTCCATAAGTTTTCCTACACCTTCATTATCCCCCTTCGTTTCCGCCTCTTTTATTAAATTTGCCACCCCTTGTCTTTTTTCTTTCAAATATTCAAGTTTTAATTGGCAAGTTAAATCACAAAATTCTTTTTTTATTTTTTCTTCCCTTTCTTCTTCACTCCCGTCAATTGGAGATTCAAACGCTGAACGCAAAGAAATCATTCCAGATAGATTATCAATCCGTTCCTTTTCAAAATTATCCTCCGAATCCGCCCCGCCCATCATACTTTTCAAAATCATCAAATAATCAACTGGTAAATAATCAGAATACTCATTTATTTGTTCTTTAAAATCTTCTTTTATATTTAAAAGACTAAGAATCCTTTGAGCTATTAAATCTCTTCTACTTAATACAGCCTCTCGTCGGTCAATTCCCATTTTAATATTATTATATCCGTATTTATCCTTATTCTTATCCATATTAATCCGTATCTTGAGCATTCCCATTTCTTCAGCTAAAACTCTTTCTTCAATTTTCACCAAAATTGAAAGCTTCTTAAGCCAATGAGAACGCTCTATTGGACTCACTAAATTCTTTATTTTCCCCAAAATAATTCGCAAATTCTTCTTTATCCCATCAACATCTCCACTATTCCCTAAATATCGGTTAAAATAAAACTCCATCGCGTGCTTGGCGCCCCCAACTAACTCAAAAAATTTTCCCGGGGATTTTTGAACTGCTTCTGCCGGATCTTTATATCCTTCTAATGTTAAGATTTTTGCCGCTAAATCATTCGCAGCCGCTAGATCAATCGCCCGCTCAGCAGCATTAAAACCAGCCTCATCGCTATCAAAACAAAAAACCAACTGTTCGGCTATCCTTGAAAGCGATTTTAAATGATTTTCTGTCAGCGCCGTGCCCGAAGATGCAACAATATTTTTAACACCATCTTGATAAGCCATTAAAAAGTCCATCTGCCCCTCAACCAAAACTACAGATTTCAAAGCGCGGATATGCTCTTTGCTTTTATGAAAACCATATAAAACTTTTGATTTGCTAAAAATCATTGTTTCCGGACTATTAACATATTTACCGAATTCTGGCCTTTCATATTTCGGCAAAACACGCCCGGTAAAAGCAACCACTTTCCCAAAATGGTTGTATATCGGAAAAATTATTCTACCTCTAAACCTATCAACATAACTCCCTCTTTCATTTTTAAAATTTAATCCGGCACGTTCAATGTCTTGTATGGCAAAGCCCGCTTTTATTAAATGCCTAGTCAAAGGATCAAAATCATTGTTCGAAAAACCTAATTCAAATTCTTCAATTGTTTCTTTTTTTAATCCGCGTTCCAAAAGATATTTTAATGCCTCAGAGCTCGATTCACTTTTTAATTGCTCTACGAAAAAATTCTTAGCGGCTTCATTTATATCATAAAGAATTCCAAATTGCCTATGTTCTAATGGATTTGTTTTTTTAAGTTCTATTCCGGCTTTCTCCGCTAAAATTTTCAATGCTTCATAAAACTCCAAGTTCTCATATTTCATTAAAAACTTAATTATATCTCCGCCTTCCGAACAAGAACCAAAGCAGTGCCACGTTTGTCTTTCAGGAGAAACAATAAAAGATGGAGTTTTTTCTTTGTGAAAAGGGCAAACGGCTTTAAAATTTTTCCCAGCTGGCAAAAGAGTGATATATGAACGAATAAATTCAACAATGTCCAAGCGATCTTTAATTTCTTGGATTGGAGAGATAGTCATAATTATGATTTTAGCCGAAAAAAAGATGGGGTCAACCCCACACTTAACAAAAATTAAGTGTGGGGTCAACCCCTGTTTTAGTCCCTTATTTGCTTAAAAAAGTCTATTGTTGAAATCTTAAAATTCTCTTTTATTATTTCTTTCACCGTGGATGCATAAACGTGATGTCTGCCAAAACGGCCTATTTTAACTTGAACTTTTTTCGCCAAATGATTTATTTTTATTTCTAATTTTTGGCCATCAGAAACTTTTTGGGAACGTTCTATTGAAAAATCAACATCCTTAGAAAAGCCATAACTTATAATTCTCCTATCTGAGGATTCCGCCAAGTTTTTTATCCGCTCGTCATCAAAATTTAAAATTGCCAATCCATTCCACGGCATTTTTTTTAATAAAATTTTATACTCTAAAGCGATTTCATCTAAATTTTCAAAATTTTCGGCGTATATCATTGTTATACCGGTGAGAATAACCGTCTTTGGCTTAATAATGCTTAATAAATATTTCATTCCATCAGGTCTATCTATTGCCGCTTCCAAAACCAAAAATTCTTTTGTCATTGGTGCCTTCGATTTAAAAGCTTTATTAAAAGCATTACAAATTATTTTCAACCAAGAAATAAAACTCCCTTCGCCCGAAGGCAATCCTAAAATTGAAAGAGGCAATCCGATTTCAGCATTAAAATTCTTTTTGCTCGCCCGAACTGGAAAATTTTTTTCTTTTAACGCTTCAACAACACTTTCTTTCGCCCAATACCTGCCAACCGTTCCGGCAACAAATATTGCGTGCGGCTTTATGCGCCAAATGTATATTTTCGCACACCACTTTAAACAAATTTTAACTATAAATTTATTCATTAAAATAATTTTTTATTCTTTTCATAGCTTCATGTATTTCTTTTTCAGTTTTACCAAAAGACAATCTTATATGTCCTTCCCCTGAGGGACCAAAAGCTATTCCCGGTACAACCGCCACATGAACTTTATTTAACAAATCGGTAGCAAAATCCCACGACACAGATTTACGCGGATATAAATACTGGCCTATATGGGTTCCTTCTATGTGTTTATCCGTTTTTTTATCTATGTTTATTCGTATTTTTAATATCTTGGGAAAAACAAAATAAGAACTATTTGGTTTTTGATACGAGAAAACTTCCGGTAATTCGTCTAAATAGCCACAAATTAAATCTCGGCGCTCCTGATATTGCCGACAAAATTCATTTATTTCTTTATCGGCAAAATTCAAAGCGGCAATTGCCGCATATTGCGAAACTGTAGGAGCACAAGTTACTAGGGCATCATGAACTTTTATTATTTCCGAGATATTTTCCTCATCGCTATGAATAAAACCTATTCTCCAGCCCGTCATCGCGTAAATTTTCGACATACTAAAAACTCTAATAACCATCTTCCGTAAATCAGGTATCTGCGCCAAACTAAAAAACTCGTATCCGTGTTTATCCGTATTCGTATCCGTGTCAATCCGTGTTTCATTATAAATAAAATCCTTATAAACCTCGTCACAAATCACAAAAATCTTCTTTTTCCAGGTTAGTTCCGCTAATTTAAATAAATCTTCTTTGGAAAAAATCGTGCCTGTGGGGTTATTCGGATTACAAAACAAAATCGCAACGGTCCGGGCATTTATCTTTTTCGCTAAATCGCTAAAATTTATTTTCCAGCCGTCTTTTTCAATTAAATTTGAAAAAACCGGTTTTCCGCCCGCAACTCTTACCGCCTCAGGATAAGAAGCGTAGCTCGGAGAGAATAAAATAACTTCATCTTTTTTTTCGTTGATTATTGAGATCAAACTCGCGGTAATTCCCTCAATTGAACCGACGGTAGCGATGATTTCTTTTTCAAAATCATAATACATTTTTTCATCCGCCAATTTTTGTTCAATCGCTTCACGAAGTTCCGGCAAACCGTAAGTCAAAGAATATTTTGCCGCTACTCCTCTGCCCAACGCTTTCATCACCGCTTTTTTAATCACCAAAGGGGTATCAAAAGAAGGAATACCTTGCGCCAAAGAAACTACGTCTGGAATTTGCGAAGCCAGAATTTCCATTTGTTTTATCGGCGAAAGCTTAATTTTTTCCGTTCTTAAAAAAGACATATTATTTTATTATATGTTGTTTTTATTTTATAGTCCAACAAACCCCGTAGTGAGCCGAGCGCATCGCTTTCCACAACGCCCCTGCTTTAATATTAATTTTTTATAATTATTCATGTTCCAGCATATAATCATTTAGTTTGAAGAAAGCGTAATGACGTTGCCGCGCTCGGTCTACTACGGGGTAAATCAAAAACCCCCCGTTAAAAACGGGGGGTTTTATAAATTTTAACTTTCGGTTAGATTTTTAAATCTTCAACCACTTTATCTACATCGCTAACCGTTCTATCTACATCGCTTCTCATTGGCCTTGTCGAACCTTCCGGCTCAAGAATCTTAAGATTCACGCGGGCATTATTTTTAATACCAACAATTCTCAAAAGCGAACGAATAGCTTGGGCGGTTGAACCTTTTCTGCCAACAACCTGACCCATGTCAAGCGGATTGACTTTCAAAATGAGAAGTACTCCCATTTCGTCAACTTTCCGCTCAACCTTAACATCATCCGGATTATCCACTATGTATTTAACAAGAAAGTTTAGAAATTGTTCATCTCTGAATTCCATGATATTTCTTTAACTAATCAATCTGTTTTTTCGACCTTTGGTTATTCTACCGGCGCTTCCTGCACCGTTTCTTTGATTTTTTCTTCTTTAACTTCTTCCGTTTTTTCTTCAACGACTTTTTCGTCAATAGTTTTTTCTGTAACAACTTCTACTGGAGCTTCCATTTCAGTCGCCGATTGTATCAAAGCTTGTTCGACTGGAGCCTTCTTGCTTTTAGCATGAACCGCTATTTTCGGACCCTTAATCGCTTCTGCTCTTACTAATAAATTATGAACCGTATCTGTCGGCTGTGCGCCTGATTTAATCCAATAATCTATTCTTTCGTTATTTATTTTAAATTCTTTGCTTTTTGGATTAAACCAACCGATATCTTCAATATAACGACCCGTGGCCTTTGAACGCTTTTCTGCAATAACTAACCGAAAAGACGGTTGATGTTTTTTACCTATTCTTTTAAGTTTAATTGCTAACATAGTTTGTAATGTTATCAAATATAGTTGAAAAGTCAATAATTATTCCAATTTCAATGAAACTATTTTTGAGGTTCCTTCATCGCAAATCGTAATGCCATATAAAACATCAGCTACCTCCATCACAACGCGATTATGGGTAACTATTATAAATTGAGTTTTTTTTGAAAACTCTTGAACAAGACTGGCAAATCGGCGGGAATTATTTTCGTCTAATGCCGCTTCAACTTCATCTAAAAGCAAAAATGGCGGAGGCGAAATAGAAATAAGAGCAAAAAGAGCGGCAATTGAAACCAAGCTCCGCTCTCCTCCTGAAAGAAGTTCTAATGAATTTATTTTTTTCTTAGGCAAGCTTAATTCAATTTCAACGCCGGATTTTAATTCTCTTTCTTCGTCACTTTCCTGATTTTTATCGTTTTCAATATTCCCATTCTCTTCTCCGTTTTCGTCTTTATTCTTTATTCTTAATTCATAATTCTTAATTCTTAATTTCGCCTGCCCACCTCCAAACATTAAACGGAAAAACTTGTTAAATTCCTCATTTATCAAACGCAAAGAGCCGTTAAATTCCGAATGAATTTTTTCGCTCAATTCTTTTATTAAATTTCTCAAATCAACGATCGCCTTTTCGAGATCAGCCGATTGAGTATTCAAAAAATTAAAATGTTCTTTTGTCTCTTTTGCTTCTTTTATTAACGTCTCATCAACTTCTCCTATTGAAGCAAGCTCGGAGCGAAGTCTAAACATTTTTCGTTCAATATCCAAAACGTTGGAGAATTGAGGATTTAGAATTGAGAATTTAGAGTCGAAATTTAAAAACTCTTTTACATCTCTGCCGATTTGACGCAATTGGCTTTCTAAGTCCTGAATCCTCAAATTAATCCTTTCTTTCTCAAAAAAAATCTTATTTTTACGTTCTTCGAAGTTAGCCAATTCTTTTCTTTTTGATTCCAAAACTTCAAATGCTTTCTGAAAATTCTTATTAAAATCTTCCATCCCTTGTGTTATTTCAACTTCGCGATTTTCAAGTAATTTCAACTCTTTCTCAAATTTATCAAAATCTTTAAGCAGATTTTTTCTTAACTTCTCGAATTCGGAAAATTCTTTAGGCTTTTGATTTTCATCTCTCACTGGATTCAAAAAATCAGATATTTTCCTTATCATAACCCTTAGACCTTTTTTTAATTCTTCAATATTGGAATTTTCCGAAATTCTTTCAAGATTTTCTTTTGTCTCGCTTATTAAAACAATAAGTTCCTGACTGCTAAAATTTTTGCCTTCGCTTTTTTTCTCTTTGCCCAAAAATTCTATTTTCGCTTCCAATCTGCCAAGTTCTTTTTCTATCTCTAAACGCTTAACTGACAATTCCTGACGCTTATTTTTTATTTCCCTCATTTCGGAATATTCCTGTGGCCGAGCTTCAACTTTTTTAAGTTCCACTTCGGCAACTGACATTTCCTTATGTTTTTCAGCGATTTGATGTTCTAATTGTTTTAACGCCGGCGAAATTTCATTTTCTTTGCCAGTTATTTCTTTTAATTTTTGGGAAAAATAAAAATCCTCAATACTCTTAAGTTCATTTTCTATTTCCGTCCGTTTCAACCATTTACTTGTTTGACGCTTAAGTATTCTTAATCTTGGGGTAACTTCTGCTATTATTGCATTCACTTTTTCTAAATTAAAACAGGTGTTTTTTAATTTCCGCTCAGCCTCATTTTTTTTAAGTTGATATTCGCGAAGACCTAAAATTTCTTCTATCATTGCCCTGCGCTCTTGCGTTGAAGCCTTAACAAATAAATCATTGTCACCTTGACCGATAATCGTAAGCCCTTTTGTCCCTAAGCGCGAACGGCTAAAAAAATCAACAATGTCCTTATGTCTTGCTTCCGACTTATTTATATAGTATTGCGAAATTCCATCGCGAGCGACCCTTTTGGTAATCGCCACTTCTTTAAAATCAATAGGGAAAAAACCGGAGTCATTATTAAAACAAAGCCCAGCTTGCGCCATGCTCATTTTCGCTTTTTTGGGAGTACCATTAAAAATAAGGTCTTCGGCTTTAACACTGCGCAAATTCTTACTTTCACGCTCGCCTAAAAGCCAACGAACTGCATCTATAATGTTTGATTTCCCCGAACCGTTTGGTCCGACAATGGCCGTGATGCCAGTAGGAAAATTCAAAACCGTTTTTGACGCAAATGATTTAAAACCATTAAGTTCTAAAGATTTTAGATGCATAATAAATCATCGAATAACGAATATATTACGAATTTACAAATAAGCGAATTAATTTATCGATTTTAATGCATTTTTGGCCGCTTCGCTTTCAGCTTCCTGTTTTGAATAACCTTCGCCTTCAGCTGCTAATTTATCGCCGAAAAATACCCCGATTTTAAATATTTTCTTATGGTCAGGTCCCCATTCTTCCAAAACTGAATAAACCGGAGTCAATTTCAACTTTTCCTGAATTATTTCCTGAAGATGACTCTTTGGATCTTTGTATAACTCGCCCTTAATTATTCTTTCAAGATTTTTCTCAATCAAAAATTTTTCAATAAATTTTTTAGACTCATCATATCCAACATCTAAATAAATCGCGCCTATCACCGCTTCTATTGCATTTGCTAAAATAACTTCCCGCGCCCGACCATTATCTTTTTTTTCACCACGAGAAAGAAGAATAAAATTATCCAAATCTAAATCTTTAGAAACTAAAGCCATTGTCTGGTAATTTACCAAAGCGGCGCGAAAACTCGTTAATTGACCTTCCGAATAATCCGGAAATTTAACAAAAAGATTTTCGGTTACTATAAGTTCCAGAACTGCGTCCCCTAAAAACTCCAACCGCTCATTATGAGGAATTCCCCATGAAGGGTTTTCGTTAAGATAAGAACGGTGAGTTAAGGCTTCAAGTAAGAAATTTCTATTCTTGAATGTTATTTTTATTTTTTGCTCTAATTTAGATAAATCCATCAGAAAAAAGAAATAGTAAGCAGTAATTAGTAATCAGGAATTTTCTGCCGTCCTAGTTACTAATTACTAATTACTAATTGTTTAAATTACACCCTTCTTGGTTTTTTCGGTCTAGGGCCATTATGAGGAATCGGAGTTACGTCCTTAATAGATAAAATATTAAAACCTTGATTCGCCAAAGAACGAATAGCTGAATCTCTGCCAGCGCTAACCCCTTTAACGATTATATCTATATTTAAAAAACCGATCTTTTTAAGCTTTTCGCTAATCAAAGAAACTACTTTTGAAGCCGCGAACGGCGTAGCTTTTTTAGGCCCGGAAAAACCCATTGAACCTGCTGAAGCCCATGCCAAAACGCCACCATTTTTATCAGTTGCCGTTATCATGGTATTATTAAAACTAACTTTTATATAAACCTTACCACTATCTATTTTTTTAGAACCGACACTTTTAACTAACGCTTTATTTATAGCGCCTTCAACTACTTCTTTTTCTTTTAATGCTTCTTCGCCTGTTTTTTCAACTACTTTTTTCTTTCCCATAATTGTTTAAAATTCTAATTTCTAATTTCTAAATCCTAAATTCTATTTCAGTTCTGCTTTTCTTTTTCCGCTACCGACAGTTTTTCTGACATTACCACGAACAGTTCTAGAATTAGTCCGTGTTCTTTGCCCTCTTACCGGCAAACGTCTGACATGCCTTGTACCTCGATAAGATTGAATTTCTTTTAAACGGACAATGTTTTGTTTTACAACTTGACGCAATTCACCTTCAATTTTATAATTTTTTTCTACAACCTCTTTTAGCCTACCTACTTCTTCTGAGGTTAAATCTTTTGCGCGTTTGTCTGAATCAACTTTTGCGCTATTTAAAATTTTTAACGCCGTGCTTGGTCCAATGCCGTAAATATAAGTAAGCGCCGCTTCCATGCGTTTATTATCCGGAATATTTATACCAATTAGTCTCATTTTAGGATTTAGGATTTAGGATTTAGGATTTAGGAAGATTAATCCCTAAATTCTATATTCTAAATCCTGTATTCTTAATTTAACCCTGTCTTTGTTTGTGTTTTGGATTTTTTTTACAAATAACATAAATGGTTCCCCGTCTTTTAACGATTTGGCAATTCTGGCATATTTTTTTAACCGATGAACGAACTTTCATATTTTTAAAATCTTCTTGTTATTCTTCCTCTTTTTCTATCATCGCTCACTTCAACAAGAACTCTATCTCCCGGCAAAACTTTAATAAAATACATTCTCATCTTACCCGAAGGATAAGCGAGAATTTCTTCTGTGTCAGAAATCTTCACTTTAAAATTCGCCGAGGGCAAAGCCTCAATGACAATTCCTTCAACTGGTTTTGGTTTTTGTTTATCTGGCATTTTTAAGAATATACAAATAATAACAAATTAAACGGGGATGTCAATAAAAGATGACGTATTTCTTTAGGTTATACATATTCCTGTGCTTCAATAATCCCAAATAAGAATTTACCGTCTCGTTTGAAAAATTTTTACCTAATCGCTTAAACATTTGTCTTTTTTTAAAATCGGACTTATCAAATTTTCAAGCCGTTTTGGTAAATTCCTAAAATTCAAATTTATATAAAAAAATCCCTTAAATTCCAAATATTAAAGAATCCAAGGGATTAGTGTCTTAAGGGACCACTGTTTAAGCCAGTTGCGGGATAACCACTCGATGGCGAAACTCGGCATCCCAAATATACGGATGGTCAAACCGGCGTACGTATATGCGGAGCTCATCGTCAAAACGCACATGCACATGGGCAACAAAAAACCGATTGCGCGACTTGAATAAGAAAAATGTCCCGTAGCCGTCGGCACGAAACCAATCGCAATGCTTTTTCACAAAACCCTTGATTTGAGCTTGTGTAAAACAAAGTGTATTTAAGTCGCTTGAAAGCGACCCAAACATTTGCGTAAAAGTCGCGTTCTTTACTATTCTATAAATCTCTATCAAAGTTTCAGGAGTGGTTGAACCCGGCTCATCGGCGCCATAGGCGACGAAATCCAAATCGATATGATTGAATACATCATTCGCTTTAGCCAGAATTTCGGTTCCATCTGTGGCGTCAATTACAATATTTTTATCGCCGGAAATGAGATTAAGAATTTTGTTTTGCAATTCCTTCCTTTCTACTGAAGGAATTAATATTTTGCGAAGATTTTTGGTGAGTGCCTCGCCGTTTTTTCCCCATCCATTCGCAACGTCTTGATCAATATCACGAGGCAACGCACGAATTACTGCCGCTTGAAATTCAACATACCACCCAGACACTTGCTGAGAGGCAGTTCCACGATTTTTACTCATGGCTGTTCCTCCTTTTAATTATAATCCGCATCATTGCGGTTTTTAAATTCGTTTATCTAACGGACCTAAAAACCACAATGATTTATTTATACAATTTTCAATGTTCAAATTACGCTATAATCATAGCAAATTGTCAAGAAAGGTCAAGTCTAAGGAATTTGTCTATTTATCTATCTAATTTTCGGTAAAAAATCGCGAAAGCCGTTGTCCCGCCAACTAAATCAAAAAACAAATCTCCCATTGTATCGGCTGAAGTACCCTGAAACATCCCTGTCCCTCCTTTTAAAAAATCGAACCCGTATTCATAAAATTCCCAAAGCACGCCTATAAAAACAACAAAGCAAAGCGCAAATAATAAGTCCGTAAACCATTCTGGTAATTTGTTAAAATTGAAATTTGAAATTTCAATCTTGGGGAAAATCCAAAGATAAACCATTGCCACCCAAAAACCGCCGAGAAAGTGCATTGGTATATCGAACCAAATATAAGTCCAATACCAATGATAAAAAGTACCCAAAAAGTGTAAACTTAAGACAAAAACCAAAAAACCAAAAATTGACTTTAAAGAAATCATTATCTTTTCTTCCACTGCGGAGCCCGCCTTGCTTTTTTGAGACCGTATTTTTTGCGTTCAACCGCACGCGAATCGCGCGTAAGATGCCCCAATCTTTTAAGTCTCTTTTTAAAATCAATATTAAATTTAACCAAAGCGCGGGAAATCCCTAAAGCAGACGCATCGGCCTGAGCGCTAATTCCGCCACCAGACAATTTAATGGAAGCGCCAAGTTTATCAACAATTTTCATTTTATCAAATGGCGCCATCACGGACTTTTGAAGCCTAAGAGTCGGAAAATAAGTTTTAAAATCTTTTCCATTGGCCTCAATATCGGTTTTTTTTGTAAATAAACGCACCCGAGCAACTGCGGTTTTCCTACGGCCAACTGCCTCAAAATAACGCTCGCTCTTGGCAACAACTTCTTTTTCTTTCTTTGGTGCTTTTTCAGTTTTTAATTTTTTTTCTGTCATTTAATTTTATTTTACTATTCGTATATTCGTATAAATTCGCTATTCGGCGATTTATTCTATAATCATTTTTTTAATTCTTCTCGCTCTTAATTTATTTTTTGGCAACATTCCCATTACGGAGCGGCGCAAAACTTCTGCCGGTCCAAATTTATCCAAAATCATTTCCATTGATTTTTCTTTAAGGTGGCCAAGTTGAGTATTATGGCTATAATAAATTTTTTGTTTGGCTTTTTTGGAGCTAATGGCAATTTTAGAAATATTTTTGACTATCACGCCATCATTACCTTCAAGCATAGGATTGTATTTTGGATTTTTTTTGCCTTGCAAAATTAAGGCGATTTCACCCGCTAATCTTCCTAATGATTTATTTTTTGCATCAACTTCGTAATTCATTTTTATTTTTTACCTTCAATTATCATTTGTTCAACACTTTTCGGCACTTCTTCATAATGATCGAATTCCATTGTAAAATTCCCCCTACCTTGAGTCATAGACCTCAATTTAGTTGCGTAACCGAACATTTCAGACAAGGGCACCTTAACATCAATTATTTTAACATTAAGTCTATCATTTGTCGCTTCAATTCTACCTCTCTTGGCATTCATATCTCCGGCGACATCTCCCAAAAATTCTGTCGGAGCAATAACCTGAACTTTCATGACCGGCTCTAAAAGAACCGGTTTTGCTCTCCTAGTTGCTTCTGAAAGCGCCATGGCGCCTGCAATTTTGAAGGCGATTTCCGAAGAGTCAACTTCATGGAAAGAACCGTCGTAAAGCGCCACCTCTATATCGGTCAGCGGAAAACCCGCAACGACACCTTTTGTTAAAGATTCTTTTATTCCTTTTTCAATAGCTGGAATAAATTCTTGCGGAATTATACCACCTTTTATTTTGTTTACAAATATAAAGCCCTTCCCGCGCTCAAGCGATTTAACCCTAAGCCAAACATGCCCGTATTGTCCGCGCCCACCAGATTGTTTAATATATTTTCCTTCAGCTTCAGCTTCTCCTACGACTGTTTCTTTGTATGCGACTTGCGGACGGCCAGTATTAGCTTCAACGCCAAATTCCCTACGCATTCTATCAACAAGAATTTCCAAATGAAGTTCGCCCATCCCTGCAATAATTGTTTCTCCTGTGTCGGGATCGCCTGAAACTTTAAATGTTGGGTCTTCTTCTGCTAAACGATGTATAGCAAAAGACATTTTTTCCTGATCAGCCTTAGTTTTAGGTTCAACTCTGACTTGAATAACCGGATCCGGAAAGGCAATTTTTTCAAGGACTATCGGATTATTTGGATCACACAAAGTGTCTCCAGTAGAAGTGTTCTTCAAACCAACAATAGCGCCCAAATCTCCAGCATACATAATATCAACTTCTTCCCTGTGATTAGCGTGCATACGCACGATTCTGCCAATTCTTTCGGAGTTTTTGTTATTTGAATTTAAAATATAAGTTCCCTTTTCTAAAGAACCGCTGTAAACGCGAAAGTAAGTTAAATTACCGACAAACGGGTCTGTTGCAACTTTAAAAGCTAAGGCTGTGAAAGGCTCCCCATCGCTCGGTTGACGAATAATCACTTCTTCTGTTTTCGGATTTGTCCCGGTGATTGGTTGTAATTCCGCAACATCAAGCGGCGAAGGAAGATATTCTAAAACCGCATCAAGCATAAGCTGAACGCCTTTATTTTTTAAAGCTGAACCGCAAAAAACCGGGATTATTTTGCTGTTTATTGTGGCCCTACGCAAAGCGACGCGAAGCTCACTTTCTTCAAACTCTTTGCCTTCAAGATATTTCTCCGTTAACTTTTCATCACTTTCCGCTATTTTTTCAACAAAAATCAGCCTTTTCTTTTCTGCTTCCTCTTTTAAAAAATCTGGGATTTCTTTTTCAACAATTTTTTCTCCGCGCTCGCCCTCGAAATAATAAGCCTTCATTTTCATTAAATCTATAACGCCCTCCAAAGCCGATTCTTCTCCAATAGGAATTTGTGCCATTATCGCACTCGGATTTAATTTCTCTTGTATTGAAAGAAAAGATTTTTCGAAATTCGCGCCAAGACGATCCAATTTATTAATGAAACAAATACGCGGAACTTTATATTTGTCCGCCTGGTGCCAAACAGTTTCAGATTGCGGTTCAACTCCGGCAACGCCGTCGAAAACAACAACCGCGCCATCTAAAACTCTTAAACAACGCTGAACCTCGACTGTAAAATCAATGTGCCCCGGAGTATCTATAATATTTATTCTGTGTTCGTATGACTTACGAATTTCTTTTTTTTTGTCATCATCTTCGACATCTTTTAATTTATAAGTTGGTGTCCAAAAACAAGTCGTAGCAGCGGAAGTAATGGTAATTCCCCTTTCTCTTTCCTGTTCCATCCAGTCCATAATCGCCTGACCTTCATGAACCTCACCAATTTTATGTGAAATTCCGGTATAAAAAAGAATCCGCTCTGAAACGGTTGTTTTGCCGGCATCTATATGAGCTATTATCCCTATATCTCTGTATTTCTCCAATGGATATTGACGCATAATCCTATCTCGCAAAATGCGCGAATGCCCTATTGGCTTCCGCCATTTTATGAATATTTTGTTTTTTCTTTATCGCCGTACCGTCATTCTTTGAAGCAGCAATTATTTCATCAGCAAGCTTAAAAGCCATTGGTTTGCCCTTGGCAGAACGAGCCGCTTCTATTATCCAACGACAGGCTAAAAAAAATTTTCTTTCCGGACGCACTTCGCGGGGCACCTGGTAATTTGCTCCTCCGACTCGCCGTGAAGACACCTCCAAAAGAGGCGAAACATTTTCAATCGCTTTTTTAAAAACTTCAAAAGGATCTTCTTTTATTTTTTTCTTTATTTCCTCAAAAGAATCGTAAAAAACTTTTTCTGCTGTTGATTTTTTACCCTCCTTCATTAAATAATTAATAAACCGGGTAACGGCTAAATTATTATACTGAACATCAGGTTGGTGAAATTTTTTGTAAACTCGTTTTTTTCTCATAATTATTTTGCTCTTTTTACTCCGTACTTGCTTCTCTCTTGTTTTCTCCCTTCGGTGCCTGCAGTATCCAAAACTCCCCGAACAATATGATATTTAACTCCCGGCAAATCTTTTACCCTGCCGCCCCTTATTACTACAATTGAGTGCTCTTGAAGATTATGTCCTATACCCGGGATATAGGCCGTAACCTCCATACCGTTTGTTAAACGTACCCTTGCCACTTTTCTCAAGGCCGAGTTCGGCTTTTTAGGAGTGGTAGTAAAAACTTTCAAACAAACTCCACGCTTAAAAGGCGAGTTTGAATAAACCGGTTTATTTTTAATCGTATTAAAATATTTTCCTAAAGCTGGAGATTTAGTTTTTTTAAAAATTCTCTTTCTCCCCTTTTTTATTAGTTGCTGAATTGTTGACATATTTTATATATTCTTTGCGCGACCAAAAATAAAAATGGCGCGCTACAGCCTACTTAGATTAGCAAAGTTAAATGCCATTTGTCAATAATTAAAATTTATAATATCATTTGGCAGATATTTAAACTCAGCTGTTATCAGCGCTACATTTAAAAGAATCATAGAAAAAACTGAGGGTAAAACAGAAAGAAAATTTGACGAAAATAGGATTGAATTTTTGCGAGATTTAATTTATTTAAAAATTAATCGTATAATGGTATAATGGCTTCCATGGAAAATATACAAATACAAACAAGACTGACAGGCCCCAAAGACGTATTTTTGGAGCTCTGGTTATTTGGAACGCTTTACTTAAGCGCTGTGTTTGTTATTACACTGCTTTTCCAATATATAAATTATTTTTTTGAAGACTTGGCAAACCCTTATTCTTTTTCCCAATCAACAGTACGCTGGACTGTAGCAATTTTAATTGCCGTTCTGCCAACCCACGTTTTTGTTCTCCGACTCCGGGAAAAAGATTATTTGGCAATTCCGGAAAAGCGTGAAGCTAAATTACGAAAATGGCTTACCTACCTTACTCTTTTCGTCGCTTCCATCACCTGTGTCGTAGATTTTGCCACACTCGTCTTTTATTTTCTTGACGGAGAAATTTCCGTGAGATTTATTCTTAAAGCGCTTGCCGTAGCAATTGTCGCCGGAGGAGTATTTTGGTATTATTTAGCTGAGTTAAAACGAACAATTCCAGAAACACCAAAAAATATAAAACTAACTCGTATTGTTGCCCTAATAACTATAATCACAGTTATTATAGGAGCTTTCTTTATCAGTGGTTCACCTTTCGCTGCTCGAGACCAAAAAATAGATTCTCAAAGAGAAAATGATTTACAAGAAATTCAATCACAAATTATTTATCATTGGCAGAAAAAGAATACCCTGCCCGTTTCTCTTGATGAATTAACTGATTCTATTTCTGGATACAAAGCGCCAACCGATCCAGAAACTAAAACTCCATACGAGTATACGGTTATTGGCAAGCTTTCCTTTGAGCTTTGCGCAACGTTTTCCACCGAAATTCCAAAAGATAACGGTGACGGCAGATACCCGATGAAAAACGATAATTATATCTGGGAACACGGCGCAGGCAGAACATGTTTTGAAAGAATAATTGACCCAGTTCTTTACTCACCGGAAAATAACCCGAAAACCGCTCCAATATTCCAGTAGAATTTTTCTCTAATATAAACTAAAATGCCTATATGCAGGCAATAATTTTAGCTGCCGGCGAAGGGATAAGATTAAAGCCAATAACTAACACAATCCCGAAATGTCTTATCAAAGTCGGCAAAAAGACAATTTTAGAACACAATATTTTAGAATTGCCCCAAAATATCAAAGAGGTTATTATTGTTGTCAGTCATTTGAAAAATCAAATAAAAAAACAAATTGGCAATCACTTTGCCAACCGCAACATTCGATATATAGAGCAAAGCGAACCTCTTGGCACAGGTCACGCGCTTTTCACAGCCAAAAATCTTATCGGTAATGAAAAATTCGCTGTGTTGATGGGCGACAATGTTTACATGAAAAGAGATATTGAAAACTGTTTAAGCCAAAATTTGGCGCTCCTGGCAAAAGAAGTTGAATCGCCTGAGCGTTTCGGTATTTTAAAAATTAGCGACGGCATTCTTGTGGATGTTGCAGAAAGTTCAAAAATAACACCCGGCTCACTAGTAAACTGCGGTCTCTATGTTTTAGATAAAAAAATTTTTGATTATCCGCTTGTGGCGATAGATAAAAAAGAGTATGGTTTACCACAGACTATTGCAAAAATGGCTTCGATTCATCCAGTAAAAATTGTTAAAGCGACTTTTTGGATGCCAATAAATACAATACAAGACGTAAAAAGCGCTAATAAATATCTGAAAAAATTATATTTGTAAAATATCGGGCTGTAGTATAGTGGTAGTATATATGCTTTGGGAGCATACGGTCTGGGTTCGATTCCCAGCAGCCCGACAAACAAAAAAGGCGTTTTCGCCTTCAATAAAGATTTCTTAGTACTAAAAAGCCCTGCTTGCCGATTATCCCGGCTAAATTCTCATTTTGGCGAGCTCATTTCGCAGTCCAAAGACCGGAAAAATTTGCTCTCCCTTTAAAATTATTTGATCCGAGAATCCCTCACAGGGCTCACTATTAGTTTAGCAAGAGAAAAATATGTGTCAATTTAATGTTATCCCCAAAGCAATTATTCTAAAATATTGTCAAGATTAACATCGTATAAAATGGCGTCGTTAGCTAATTTGTAGTTTAAAATCTCTTCTGGCTTAAACCATAAAGCAATTTCTTTTTCTGCTTCTTCGGGCGTACCTGATGCATGAACAAGATTTCTTACCGCCCTTCCATCTATATCTGATGCCTCATAAGAATCAATAGTTAAATCACCGCGAATTGTTCCCATATCTGAAGTAAGCGGTTCTGTACCGCCTGTTATTTTTCTCACAACACCTACTGCATGCATTCCCTGCCAAACCATAGCGACAACCGGTCCAGCAGTCATAAATTTAGTCAAATTTTTTAAAATAATTTCGGTAATTTTAAGCGGGTCTTCTGATGGCGGAGTTTTACCCTTTTTTTTATACGATTCTATTGTTTTCGTTCCGGTTTTTATAAACCATTCAGGATCAACCGTATAATGTTGTTTAATAAAGTCCGCCGTCGGCACTATCATTTTCAACCCGACCAATTTCAAACCACTACATTCATAACGTTTTGATATCTCCCCTATTAAACTTCTTTGCACACCATCAGGTTTTATAATTACTAACGTTTTTTCTTTTGATAAATTATTTTTGCTCATAAATTATTTTTTATTTTTTAATTTTATATTTAAGCCTAATTCTTCTAATTGCTCTTTGTCAACTTCGCTCGGCGCATTCATCATCAAATCTCTGCCATCGCCTGTTTTTGGGAATGCGATAACCTCGCGGATATTTGGCTCATTTTGAAATAAAGCTATCAACCTATCTAATCCCCACGCGATTCCCCCATGTGGAGGCACACCATATTTAAACGCTTCAAGCATGTGGCCAAAACTTTGTTCTATTTTTTCATCTGTAAAACCCATTATTTTAAATACTGCTTTCAATGCTTCGGATTGATAATTGCGAATACTGCCGCCACCAATTTCAAACCCATTTAAAACAATATCATATTGGCTTGTTAATATTTCCGAAACATGTTCTTGTTTTGAAAGAAATTCCATATGCTCCGGCTTAGGAGCAGAAAAAGGATTATGAGTAAAAGTCCAACCACCATTATCGTTTTTCTCAAAAAAGGGGAAATCTATTACCCAGCAAAAAGCTAAAAGATTAGGATTATTCTTATCGCTTCTTAAATCCGGTCTGTCTGTGCCATATTTTTCCAGCACATCTTTATAGCTCAACCGCGGAAAAGGAATTTCCTGTATTTTTTTATCGGGCATTAATTCTTTAACAAGATTTATCAAAAGTTCTTCGTTTAAATTCATTACTTCCTCCCGTTCAACAAAACTCATTTCCAAATCCAATTGCGTAAATTCCGGCTGTCTATCTCCTCTTGTATCTTCATCCCTAAAACAACGGGCAATCTGAAAATATCTTTCAAAACCGGCAACCATTAAAAGTTGTTTATATTGCTGAGGAGACTGCGGAAGAGCATAAAATTTACCGGAGTTTAAACGTGAAGGAACCAAATAATCTCTTGCCCCTTCTGGAGTTGATTTACCGAGAATCGAAGTTTCAATTTCAATAAATTCTTTTTCTACAAGAAAATCTCTGATGAATTTTTCTATATTTGCTCTAATCTTTATATTTTTATTAAGCCTTTCTCTACGCAAATCTAAATAACGATATTTCATCCGAGAATCTTCGCCTATTTCATAACCATCTGTATCTATGGCAATAGGAAGCGCTTCTGATTCATTTATTATTTCAAGCTCTTCCGTCTGGATTTCAAATTCGCCGGTTTCTATTTCCTTATTCACCATATTCTCCGGCCGTTTTGTCACCCTACCTTTTAATTTAATTACCCACTCGGAACGAAGTTTATCCGCTAAGGCATGAAGTTTTTCCGGCTTAGGTAAAAAAACAGATTGGACAACTCCACTTCTATCACGCAAATCTATGAATATAAGTTTGCCATGGTCTCTGCGAGTCGTTACCCAACCCATTAATTCGACCTTCTCGTTTTCTTTTTTAATTATTTCTCTGATTAAAGTCCTCATTGTTTTTTTGCCCTTGCCCTTGTTCCCCTTCTATATCTTTCAATGACTCTTCCAACGTTTTCCGTAAATCACCAATATCAATAACCTTTCTTTCTTTCCTGATAATATTCTCCGTTTGCTCCCGTTGTTTATGTTGGTCATGTTGCGGAGCAAGCATTTTCCCGAGTGATTGTTCATCGCGGCGCTGAACTCTATCTTCTCCGGTTTCCTTAGTCCCCAGCCATTCCGAAGCAATTTTTTCTTCAACTGCCTGCCTCGGCGTGCTAAATCGGCGCCGGCAATTTTCTATTACAGCATCTTTCAAAGATTCGGCATTAGACTTAAGCGGCTCGAGCGTTTCAGCGGAAAACGGCTTTGATGCCACTCCGTCTATCATTAATTTCAAATAAATGCTGTATTTTGATAAATTAACCAAATCATTAGCTGTAAATTCCGGCATAAACTCTTTTTCTAAAAATTCCGCGTCTTCGGCGCCAACTCGAAAACAAGCCAAAGTACCAACGTTCCCAAAAATCGCCGCTTTCACTTTATCGTCTAATTGTTCAATGTATTGATGCGCTAAAATTAAATCAAGGCGATATTTTCTTGCCTCAGACAAAATATTAGCAAAAGATTCAGTTGAAAAG
>CAYRXZ010000008.1:0-25245 GCA_964428615.1 uncultured Candidatus Saccharibacteria bacterium
TATTGATTTGCAAGCATAATATTTAATCTATATTTTCTAGCTTCTGATAATACTTTGATAAAGCTTCCTGTAGCAAAGTTTTGGAATTCATCAACATAAAGATAAAAATCACGGCGTTTTTTTTCTTCAATATCAACCCGACTCATTGCCGCCAACTGAAGCTTGGTTATCATCAGTGCGCCCAGAAGCGCCGAGTTATCTTCGCCAATTTTCCCCTTAGAAAGATTAACTATTAAAATCTTTCCCTCATCCATAATCTTACGCATATCAAAAGCCGAATGGCTTTGGCCAATAATATTTCTTACCAGAGGATTTGAAACGAATTGGCCAACTTTGTTCTGAATGGCCGCTACCGCTTCTGTTTCCAAGCGCTGGGTATATTTGGCGAACTCATTAAGCCAAAAAGCTTTGATTACCGGATCTTCTAAATTTTCCGTAATTTTTCTGCGATATTCCTTGTCCGAAAACATTCTCATTATCCCCAAAAGAGTGGAAGAAGGATATTCCAATAAAGATAAAAGTGCGTTATTTAAAATATATTCCATTCGGGCAGACCAAACATCGGGCCAGATTTTTTTGAAAACGCCCATAATCCCCGAGGCTACCAAATGCCTATGCTCAACATCTATTCTTTCAAGTGGATTAAAAGCAATCGGCCAATTAATATCTGCCGGGTTAAAATAAATTACATCGTCGAGCCTATTCTCGGGAATAAAATCTAATATCTTTTCCGCAAATTCGCCGTGTGGATCAACTACGCCCACGCCTTTGCCAGCGCGGATATCAGAAATCACCATTGTTTCCAATAAATTTGTTTTTCCCATGCCGGTTTTCCCGATTATATACATATGCCGGCGCCTATCGTCATTTTTTATTCCAAACCGCGTCTGACTATTTCGAAAATTAGTTTTTGCAAAAGTTGTTATATCTTCCATAATATAAATTTGAAATTACTCAACCGGCAACTCCGCCGGCGGACCGCCTTTTTTATCTCCAAGCCTTATCAAATTCGGCGATTCAACCATTATAGCCGGAAAATGATAAATTGTCGCTAATTCTTCCGTGCTTAATATTGAAAATTTTTCATCCCGGCTTCTATTATATTTTCCGAAACGCCGAGTTCGATACGCTTCGAATAATCTTCTCTTCCGAGAAAAAATAAATAGTTTTCTATAAATCGGTAATATCTTGGCAAACCAAGTATTTCTAAGAGTAATTGTATTACTATTCGGCTTTAAAGCATTCATATCATTAGACCGAAATTGGTTAAACGAACCCATAACGGCGGAAACATTAGCACTTGTAAAGCTTTTAGCGCTATCAACATAAATAAATCTGACAATTGTTTCAAAAGCTATTTTTGAAACTTTATTCCCTATGCCCTTGGCAATTTCCTGCTCTGCTGGGTGTAAAAATTTTAAAGTCGGCACGTCGGGTTTTTTCTCTTCGCTCCAAACAGGTTGCTCAGCCGGCGCCCAAATAATATTTCTTATCCAAGCCATAAGTTCTGATTCTTTTACTTTTTTAGCCACTTTCCTTCCAGCCATTTCTTCTACTTTTTCATATCCTTCCTTTTGCCACATATTGCCACTTGGCTCTCCTGTCGGGCTAATTAAAACTTGAATGCCTACCCATTCGTCCTCTTTTAAATTAGACATTGTTTCAATAATCGGCGCAAGCGGATCAAGTCTTTTTTCATCCTGAGCGTCTTCAAAAAATTGATAAGTTTTTATTGGATAATAATTATCCTTCGCTAAAATAATCTCTGTCCCCCAAATATCATAGGTTTTATCCGGCAAAACTGGCGGCAAAGAATTAATATAATCATCAACTCTATTTATTTCCGCACTGGGATATTGGGCGTAAATTGCCGATTCTACTAAATTTTTAAAATCTAAAGGGGTTTGAACATAAAAACGTACACCGCCGGCATGCCCAACCATTTCAAAAGATATCCACTGTTCTACTTTTCCGCTTAAATAAGTATCGACAGAAGAAAACCCAAAAGAATAGCATCCTATTAAGGTATTAAAAACCGCCTCCATCGCTTTCGGCGTTTTAAGAATTTCTTTAGGAATTTTTATTTCAAAAATCCCCCACTCAATACCATTGATAAATTTTGTCCGGATATAAACCAGCCAAAGATTCCACGCAATCAAAGAAAGAAAAATCGGTAGAATAATCCACCATATGTAACTAAAGACTAAAACAGAGCCATTTATTATGCCGAAAAAAATATTCCAAAAAACTTCCATACTCTATAAATCTACAGGAAAATCAAAGTTTCGGCAATAATGATATTAAAGAGTTTTATTCTGAAAGTCCGTAAGTGCCGCGTCCAACAAGCGCAAAACGAGAATCTTTAATAAGCTCATTATGAACCGTCTGCTTGCGCGCCAAGCGACCGCCGAAACCGACCTCATTTATCTTGTCTGCCAACTTGCTGAAATGAAGAGGTTCTCTGTGTTTTTTTAAAACCAAATAAGCTTTACTATTTATTGTTTTTGGATTTATTTCTTCCCATTCACTCAAACCAAAATCGCCATAAGGATTCTGGCTGAATTTTTTTGAAACTAAAAGATAGTTCAGCCCAGCATTGCCAGAAATTTTTTTATTTAATACTACTTTCATAAGGTAATCGTTAAATCTCTTTTTTCCCAGCAATTCTTCTTTTTTATTAGCTACTATTTTTTCAAGTTCTGAAAAAAATGAACTTGCCTCACCTATGTGATCTTCATCAAAATACCAAAATCCATGAAAATCTCTGTCTTCCGGGCGATAAAAAAACCCTTCGGAAACTTCCGAAAAAAATCTCAAATGCCAATGGTGAAGCTTCTTGTCATTAAGAGCTGATTTTATTTCAGAAATAAAAAGCTCATCTTTGCGTAAACCTCCTAGTTTTTCGAGATGTTTTATTATTAATTTAAGATATTCCGCAGCTTCTTTTTCTTTTCCCAGCGCCTCCCTTACATTCGCTAATGCGCTTTCTTCCAGTTGCCTTACTCTTTCTCTGGTTATATTATATTTTTCTCCTAAACCGGCCAATGTTTCTTTTTCGCCGCTTACTAAACCAAAACGCCCCGTCAAAATCTCTTTCTGACGCGGCTTTAAGTCACGGATCAAATTATTTATTGCAAAGCTCAACATATCGTTATTTAGAATACCAAACCACAAGAAATTTGTCAACTATTTTGATTTTGACCGGAACATCAACAATAGTGGACTAGCAACAAAAATTGAAGAATAAGTACCCATAAGCACGCCAATTAAAATCGTTAAAATGAAGTATTTTAACATTTCTGGGCCGAAAAAGAACATTGCCAAAAGAGTCAAAACCAAAGTAAAAGAGGTGTTAATTGAACGGACAAAAGTCTGATTAACGCTATTATTGATTATTTCTTCCAAGTCAAATTTATTTCTCTGAAGCATAAGATTTTCCCGTATTCTATCAAAAACCACGATAGTATCATGAACTGAAAAACCCATTATAACCAAAAGCGCAACTATAAAATTAGTATCTATTTCAACGCCATAAAATTTGCCCAAAACTACAAAAAGACCGGCAGGGATAGCAATGTCATGCATAAGCGTAAATAATGTGATAACCCCATATTTCCATGACTTTATCGGGTATGAAACTTTGCGGAACGCGAAGGCGATATATAAAGAAATCCCGAGCAATACCATAGCTATCGCCCAAAAAGCGCCATTTCTTAATTCTTTTCCGACTGCCGGACCAATATTATCAAAACGTAATTCTTCTATACCTCCGAATTTATTCCCCAAAGCAACAAAATATTGTTGATGTAAATCTTCAGAAATATGATGTAAACGGATTATGAAGCCATTATTTTCCGTCGAAGAAACAATAACATCTTTAATATTTAAATCATTCTTAAAAAAATCTTTTAATGAATCCACCGTTAAAGACACTTCTGCTGTTTGTTGAATTTGCCATATCGTTCCCCCTAGAAAATCAATTCCCTGTTTAAAACCAAAGATCGCCATCGCCGTAATAGATGCCAAAACCAAAATTCCGGAAATTGATAAAAATATTTTTCTATTGCCAATTATATTTATATTTTTAATCATTTTTCATAAAAACTCTTAACATTGTTCTTGTTATTATTATCGCTGAAAACATTGACACAATGACTCCTATCAAAAGCGCCAAGGCAAATCCCTTAATAAAACTACTCGTAAAGTAATAAAGGATAATTGATGTTATCATTGTTGAAACATTAGAATCGCGGATTGAAGGCCAAGCGCGCCTAAAACCTTCTTCAATCGCTAAATTTTTTACCAAACCTTTTTTTATTTCTTCTTTAATTCTTTCAAAAATAAGAATGTTTGCGTCAACTGCCATTCCAATTGAAAGAATAAATCCTGCAATGCCGGCAAGCGTCATTGTGATACCAAGCTTGAAAACCATAGCGGTTAAAATTACATAAATAATCAACGCTAAAGAAGCGAAAATTCCAAAAACGCGGTAATAAAAAAGCATAAAAATCATAATCATAATTGTTCCTAAGATTCCGCTATAAACAGCCTTATTAAGAGATTGTTGACCTAAACTGGCGCCAATTGTTTGCTGGCTTATTAAATTAATTGGAGCCGGCAAAGCGCCTGCGTTAAATCTTTCAACCATAGTTTTCGCTTCATCAGCTGTAAATTTACCGGTTATTCTCGCCTGGCCGCCGGAAATTTTTTCCTGCACAGTCGGCATTTCTATTAAAGCATTGTCCAAAAAAATGGCGATTGGCTTGCCGACATTTTTAACGGTCAATTCTTCAAAAATTACAGCCCCTTCATCATTAAACTGAATATCAACTTCCGGACTGCCGGTTGTTTGATCAAAATTTACTTGTGCGCTTTTAACGTATCTGCCCGTTAAAGTAGTCGGGATGAATTGATATTTCTCTTGAATGATAGTTGAAGTCGCTTGATTTTCAATAACTTCTCGGAAATCAAGAAGAGGTGTTTCTCCTATCATTTTAATTGCCTGATTAACATCTTTTATGCCGGCGAGTTCAACAATTAATCTGTACGAATCTCCTTTTTTAGCTGAAACAACTTGAGGCTCGCCAACGCCAAATAAATTAACTCGTCGTTCAATTACATCTCTTAGTCCGCCCGCTACTAAATCTTTATCACCAGAAGCAACTTGAGACATATCAATCTCATAAACAAGATGAGTTCCGCCTATTAAATCTAAACCCAAACGCCAAGGTAGAAATTTTCCACCCAACCATTTCGGAGAAACAAAAATCGCGGCCGCAATCGCCAAGATAATAACTCCTATTAATAAAATTGAAGAATTTTCTCTTTTCATTTTACGAACACATTCCCCAACTACAAGCCGGGCATTTCCGACAACCTTCCTGGAAAACCAATTCTATATTACAATTTGGGCACATTTTAACTTCACCTGTTTTTTCCGGATAATCTTCCGCCGTAGGAGCAAAGACATTAATTGCTCCAGATTCATGATAAACCGCAAGACCCTTAGCTTTCTCATCTTTAACAACGCTTAACTTTACACCATCTTTTTGTTTTTCGCCAACTTTCTTCCTTGAACCGCCTATTAATACCTGAGTTTGCAAAGATTTGTCACGATAAACTGTAACACCTTTACACCCAAGTTCATAGGCCAAGAAATATGCCTTTCTCACGTCTTCAATAGTCGCATTTGAAGGAAAATTATTTGTTTTTGATATTGAAGCGTCAACCCATTTCTGGAAAGAAGACAAAACCCTAACATGCTGTTCCGGAGCGATGTCATGGGCAACAACAAAAACTTTTTTCAATTTTTGCGTAATATAAGGGACATTACGAATTGTACCTCCTATTTCTGCCACTTCTTTAATAAGCGCTTCATCCATTAAACCTTCTGTCTGCATCGCCTCGTTAAAAACCGGATTAATATAGAAGAAATTTCCAATAGCGATGCTTTTTTCAAAAACTAAACTATAAACCGGTTCAATGCCAGAAGACGTTCCGGCCAACATACTAAGAGAACCTGTAGGCGCAATTGTAGTGGTATAAAGATTTCTGATGCCACATCTTTGTATTTTCTTCGCTAAATTTGCCCAATCAAAATGCCATAACTTTTTATCTTTAGAAGCGCTAAATGGGAGTTTGCCTTCTTTATAAAAAGACTTTTCAAAATAAGGCGCCCGACCGCGTTCTTTGGACAATTCAATTGAAGCGATTTTTGAATGATACGCTACAAACTCCATTAATTGCTCCATGAATTTCAAACCTTCTTTATCGTTATAAGAAATTCCAAGCTCATAAAGCAGATCTCCCAACCCCATAATTCCCAATCCGATTTTTCTGGTATTCAAAGTCATTTCTTCTATCTCAGGCAATGGATGTTTTGAAATATCAATAATATTATCTAAGAAACGAGTCGCCTTTTCTATAACTTCTTTAAACAATTCCCAATCAAATTGAGGCTTTTTGGCATTGTTATGATTCTTTTTTACTAAAGCGGAAACATTTATAGAACCCAAATTACAGCTTTCATTCGGATAAAGCGTTAATTCTGAACATGGATTAGTGGCATAAAGAGGACCAAGAGATTTCAAAAGCGGGTTGAATTCGTTTATGCGATCAAAAAACAAAACTCCCGGTTCGGCTGATTCCCACGCCTGATAAACTAATTCACTAATAAGTTTTTTGGGGTCTATTTTTGCCGTTACTTTACCGTTGCGCGGATTTATTAAAGCATACGGCTCATTCTTTTTATAAGCTTCCCATAATTCCGGCATAATCATTACCGAAATATTAAAATTTCTCAATGCTTTATTGCCCTCTTTGGCGTGAATAAATTTTTCTATATCGGGATGGTTTGAGTTCATAATTCCCATATTCGCGCCCCTTCTCATCCCTCCCTGTTTTATAACGTCGGTCATATTGTCAAACATCGACATAAAACTTATAGGGCCCGATGAAGAACCGCTTGTAGTTTTTATGTAATCGCCTTCTGGGCGTAAACCGGAAAAATTATATCCTAAACCACCGCCGGATTTAAAAATAATCGCTGCCGATTTTAAGGTATCCATTATCGAATCTATGGAATCTTCTATCCCTAAAGCAAAACAGGCCGAACCCATTCCCAATGGTCCGCCAAAATTCGCCAAGGTCGGAGTATTCGGAAAAAACAGCCGATTAACCATCAAATCATAATATTCTTTTATTTCTTCCGCATACTTATCAAATTGGCCTTTTTTTAAAAGTTCCAAAAATTTTGACCAAGAAACTTTTATTTCCCTTTTTTTTGAAAAGCGTTCGTAAACTCTTTTTAATGCTCCTAAGTGATACCTGTTTAATTTATATTCACCAATAGAAAATTTATTTTCAAATTTTGCCGGTTCAAATTCTTCAAACCGATGTTCCGGAGCTTGACCATTTTTTTGAAAAACTTTTTGGTCAAAAAAAAGTGAAGTGAGAACAGTATGGGTAGCCACTCTTTCAAAAAGTTCCTTTGGTGATTCTATTACTTTTCTTTCTTCATCTTTATTTAAATAACGACTCGCCAAAACTCGTAAAGCATTCACATCGAATTTCTTATCTACTTCATCTATTTCTTCTTTATTAAGAACTTGTTTTTTTTGACTTCTTATTTCGGCGCGCTCCTGGCGGTAAAGAATATAAGCTTTGGCTATACGAGCATGAGCAGTGTCTATTAATACTTGCTCAACCATATTTTGAATTTCCTCAATCGAAGGAGTAACACCGCGTTTAATGGTTTTTTTTAATTTTAAAACAACTTCTTTCGCTAAAGTTTCAGCTATTTGCCAATTTGGTTCGCCTACCGCAACCGATGCCTTAAAAATGGCGTTCGTTATTTTTTCGATTTTAAACGGCACTACGTGACCGTTACGTTTTTTTATCGTTTTAAACATACGAAATTTTATAAATTTCAGTATCCCACACATAACTTATTATGCGTGGGATAAATATTTTATTTTCTCCTTTTTCTCAAAAAAGCCGGCATATCTAAAATATCTTCACTTTCTTTTTTTTTGTCTTTTTCTTTTTTTCCTTTTTTGTATGAATTTTCTGATTCGTCAAAAAGCGAACCATTTTCTATTGGTTCCTCAAAAATTTCTTCCCGAGCAATTATTCTCGGAGAAAAAAGACCCTGAGAAAGCATATCATTGTTTCCTCCGTAATTGCCATTAAAACCCGTAGCAATAAGAGTAATTTTTAGTTGCCCTTTATTAAGCCTCCTGTCGTGGTATGCGCCAAAAATTATTTTTGCCGCCGGGTCAATATTTTCCGAAATCAAATTCGCCGCTTCATTTATTTCACTCATTTTCAAATCTCGCTGACCAGAAATTCCAAACAAAATTCCTTTAGCGCCATCTATAGACATTTCGAGTAGAGGCGAATTTATAGCTTGTGTTGCGGCTACTATTGCTCTGTCTTTCCCGCCTGCCTTGCCAATACCGATAACCGAAGCACCAGCATCGCTCATTATGGCTTTTACATCGGCAAAATCCACATTCACTATCCCAGAAGAAATAATAAGTTCCGTAATCCCCAAAACTGCGTTTTTTAAAACTTCATCTATTGCTTCAAATGCTTTTATCAAAGAAGTTTCTTTATTTATTATTGAAAAAATTTTGTCGTTCGGTATGGCAATTAAAGTATCAACTTTTTCTTTTATTTTATTTATACCATCTTGGGCAATTTGCGCTCTTTTTGAACCTTCAAAACCAAACGGCTTAGTAACTACGGCAATTGTTAAAATTCCAAGCTCTTTGGCGATTTCGGCCACAATCGGAGTAGCGCCAGTGCCTGTCCCTCCTCCAAATCCGGCAGCAATAAAAATCATATCCGCGCCTTTTAATATTTCCGCTATTTCAGCCCGGTCTTCTTCAGCGGCTTGTTGACCAATTTCCGGATTCATCCCAGTCCCCAATCCCCTTGTAAGATTTTTACCTATATGAATTTTTTTCCTTGCTTGAGTGTGATTAAGGTCTTGAATATCGGTGTTTATAGCTATTAAATCTATGCTCCTTGGAAAAGAATCAGCCATTCTAGTAATTGCGTTTCCGCCGGCTCCTCCCACACCAACGACTTTTATTTTTGCTGAATAATTTTCTTTAGATTTTTTTGCCATGATAATAGAGATTTTAAGGTTTACTAAAACATAAGTCAACTCTCGATTATCCACACTAAAAATTAAAATTTAACGTCAAAAGAAGCGTTCTAGTATATAATAAAACGCTTCTTTTTTTAAATAAACCCATCCTATTAAATTATTTCTTTTTTCTTAAACACCACAACTTTATAGCCTACAAAGTTCCAGACCAGAGAAACTAAGGTTGCTGAAACTGCGCCGACATTCGCCCATAATTCTGGAGATATCCCAGCCGGCACGCCGAAATAATTAACAATTAAAGAAGCGGCTCCCAGATTAAATCCTAAACCAATAATACTTACCGCAAAAAACTGGACAAATTCTTTCGCGCTGGCAACGCCTTGTGAACCAAAAGTCCAATATTTGTTCCAAAAATAACTATTAATCGTTGCTACGGCAAAAGAAATTCCTTTAAAAAGTGAATATTGGGAGCCTGCGGCAATGCCGGTAAAAAGAATTAAAATATTTAGAACCCCCAAATCCAAAAATGTGTTAAGCGCGCCTATTGCCGCGAACTTGGCTACCTGTAATAAAACCGGGACCCAACGTGCTAAAAACGACGCAATCCATAAAGCGAAATTAGCAAAAATAAAAAGTCCAAAAACAATTAAAATAGCTTTTCCCGCACTTACTCCCGCCGAAAATAATTTAATATTTTTTAAAATCGGTAGCGAAAACAGCCCAAACAAAATTCCTATTATTGAAACTAAAAAATAATCTTTTTTTGTAACCACATTGACAAAACCCGCCGATTATTTTTTTATCGACGAATTTATTAATTAAACTTAAAACGCAGACAACCCGACAATTGTCATTAAAGCGATTAAAATTATTAGAATTCTAATTACAATTTTCTTCATTATCCGACCTTTTTAATTATTTCGGAAACTTCTTTTGGTTTTAAGCTTGCGCCGCCAACTAAAACACCATCAATATCTTTGTATTTTACAAAATCCGTAATATTTTTTCCATTAACCGAACCACCGTATAAAACTTTAGAATTGAGAATTAAGAATTTAGAATTTAGGGTTTGCTTAATGAATTTTATTATTTCTAAAGCATCTTCAGACTTGCAGGCCTTACCCGTGCCAATCGCCCAAATAGGTTCGTAAGCGATTATTAGTTTAGAATTTAGAATTGAGGATTTAGAATTTAGGGATAAGTTTTTTAGATCTTTCCGCAATTGTTCTTTAATAAAATTTTTTACTGCATTTATCCCGCGCTTGCGGATTGCCAAGTTTTCACCGATACAAAGCACAACTTTCAAACCTATCTTTAGCGCCACCAAAACTTTTTTATTTATCATTTCATCTGTTTCGTCTAAATATTTCCTACGCTCTGAATGGCCAATAATAACGTATTCCACACCCGCACTTTTCAGCATTTTGGGAGAAACTTCGCCAGTATAGGCGCCTCCGCCAATTGACGAATTTTCCCAAAAACAATCTTGCGCCCCCAGCTTTAAGTGTTTAAGTTTTTTAGTGCTTAAGTTTTTTAGTGCTTCAAGATACACAAACGGCGGGCAAACAACAAGCTCGGATTTCGATTTACCGATTTTACGCCAGTCCGCTAAAACCGGCGCATTCATTTTTAAATTAAAGATTGCAAGTTTTTTGTTCATTTTTATCTTTTTTAAAATGAGACCAAACCCACCAGATAATTATCGCTAAAATTACGGCTAATATCAAATAATCAAATCTCCTGAAATAAACTTCTAAACTTTGCCAGTTTTCGCCAAAAACAAAACCAAGATAAACAAGGAATGAGGACCATAAAAAAGACCCGCATAATGTCAAAATCGAGAAGGTTGAAATTTTCATTTTCGCCAATCCGGCTGGAAATGAAATAAAGGTGCTTACAACTGGAGTTAAACGACCAATAAAAATAGATAGAACGCCGTATTTTTGAAACCATTTTTCAGCCAATGCTAAATTTTTATCGCTGATTAAAAATTTTAAAATTCGATATTTTTCACGCCAGCCATTACAAACAAGAAAAGACGCTAATTTATACGAAAGAAGAGAGCCAAAAAAACTGCCTAATGTCCCAGCTAAAATCGCAAATAAAAAAACAAAATTTCCTTTATAAACTAAAAATCCGGAAAAGGGCATTATTATTTCTGAGGGAATAGGAATGTTCAAGCTCTGAAAAAACATTAAAACAAAAATGCCGACATATCCTATTTTGCCAATTATTAAAAGAATGAAATTAGATATTGTTCCTAAAATTTCGGAAACCATAAGCTCACTTTGTTCGTTAATTAAAAATTCAAAATTAAGACCTTAAGGTCTTTGCCGCCTCATCTGGATCAACAACTGTAATTTCAATACCAGTACTAAGTTCAAATCCGGCTGAAATACTAATTTTCGGCTGAATCTCAATGTGCCAATGATAGTTCTTGTAAGCTTCTTTATTTAAAGTCGGCGCAGTATGAATGAAAAAATTATAATCCGGGTCGCCAAGTTTTTTATCTATCTTTATTAATGCCCTTTGAAGCGCTTCAACTACAAACTTTAAATCGTTTTCTGATGTTTCTTCAAAATAAGGAAGGTGTTTTTTAGGAAAAACTCGCAATTCAAACGGTTCGCGCGAAACAAATGGAGCGAAAACAATTGCGCCTTTATTTTCAAAAATTATCCGGCGTTTTATTTTTTTCTCCCATTTTATCATCTCACAATGAATGCATTTTTTATTTTTCTTAAAATAAGCCGACGATCCAGAAATTGAATGTTGAATGTCGGGCGGAATAACCGGAACAGAAATTATTTGATAATGCGGATGATAAATACTAGCGCCAGCTTTAGGGCCCCAATTATGAAAAATAGAAATATAAGCCTCGCAATTATCCTCCGTTAATATCTTATATCTTTCTTTAAGGGCTTTAAAAACCAAATTAGCATCTAAATTCGAAATATTTTGAAAGTTTTTATTATGGTCTCTGGTAATCAAAATATCGTGTCTTCCCACCCCCTCTATTATTGAGTAAGGTCCATGCTTAAAAACTTTCGGGCAAATATCTCTTGGTGCCAATGCTGGATTTTTGTTCGGGATAACCTGAAGAATCCAATCTTTCTTTCCTTTGTAAAGTAAAACTGGTTCGGCGTTCCCGCTCGCTTGGGGGTCTTCAAAAAGACATCCCTTAACCGGCGCTTTTAAACGTTTTTGTTTTTTTACAATATGTTTTTTTGCCCTGCCCGGCGCGATAACAATCCAATCGCCCGAAACCGGATCTTGCCGTAATTGTGAATTCATAATTCTTATGTCTTAAATCTTAATTTTTAATTCTTTATTCTATTTTCATAATACCAATTCATAATGCTTTTTGCCAACGGAACTGTATTTAAGCTTCCCTCCGAGGCGTCTTCCACTAAAACCAAAATGACAATTTGTGGATCTTCAGAAGGAGCATAACCAACAAAAAAAGCGTTTGTTTTTTTGTTATTTTCAATCTGCGCCGAACCGGTTTTTGCCGAAACGGCTACCGACAAATCATTTAACATATATGCCGTACCGTAAGATTTTTGAACCGTATCCCGCATTCCTTTTTGAATTTCTTTAATAATACTGATATCGGAAGAATAATCATAAGAAACTTTCGGTTGATTTTCTTTCAAAACTTCCCCGCTTTCAGAAACTATTTTGTCTGCTACGAACGGCTGGTAGATTTTCCCGCCATTAGCTATGGCTGAAATGTAAGAAAGTAATTGTATAGGAGTTATTACCAAATCTCCCTGCCCGATACTAACATTATAAGTATCGCCCACCCTCCATGGCTGTCCGGTTTTTTCTTCTTTTATCTCGGCATCGGGCAAGAACCCTTCGCTTTCAGCCGGCAAATCTATCCCGGTTTTTTTATCAAAACCAAATTTTTGCCAATATTCTTTTAAACGTCTAATTCCAAGACCTTTAATATCGACCATCCCATCAACTAAAGAAATTTCATTGTTTGGCATCCCACCGCCAACCGCATAAAAGTAAACATTTGAAGAACGCGCCAAAGCCGAATATAAGTTTACCCAACCATGAGCTTTCCAATCTAAAAACTTTGACGGCTTATCCGGAAAGTAAGGATTGGGGATTTCAATATAGCCACGCGAATAAATTTGGCGCTCAGGACTAATTATTTTTTCTTTTAGCGCTGCGTAGGCCACAAGTGGTTTTATTGTAGATCCAGGAGAATAAACCCCAGAAATGGCACGATTAAAAAGCGGTTTTAAAGAACCCGTTAAATCACCTGAAGTTATTTTATTATTATTAAAACTCGGAAAATTAATTAGTGCTAAAATTTCTCCATTTTGAGGATTCATGGCGATGCCAACGCCTGCCGGACTGCCCAAATTCGCCAACGTTTGTTTTAATTGATTATAAAAATAACTTTGCAAATCAGCGTCTATATTTAAATAAACTCTGTCTCCCGAAGTCTGCTCTTTTAATATTTTATTGTCTACGACTTCTCCTTTGGCATTTTTATAATTCATAACTTCGCCGTTTTCTCCTTGAAGATAGTCGTTATAAAACGCCTCTATCCCATTTTTACCAACTACATCATTGAAAGAAAGCAAAGAGTCTTTTTCTAAATCATTTTTGTCCGCCGCTCCGGTGTATCCTAAAACATGCGAAAAAGCTCCAGCCTCAGAATATTGCCTTTTAAAGTCATCTTCTATTTCAACCGCTGAAGAATTGAGATTTTTTATTTCTATTATCTGATCTATGTTCAACTGTCTCCCGATAATTAAAGAATTTTGCCTTTCCAGATTTACTTCTTTTAATGAGTTTTCTATTTTATCAGCGGGCAAATTAAGAATTTTTTCAAGGTCGCTTATTATTTTTTCTTTTTCATTCCCCAACTTAAAAAATTCAACAAGATTTAAATTAATCCTGAACGAAGGAATGTTTTCCACTAAAGATTCGCCGTCGCGGTCAAAAATAATTCCTCTTTGCGCGCGAATAACTTTTATTGTACCCGAATTCGCTAAAGCTCGCCGAGAATAAAAATCATTTTCCCAAATGCCCAAAAAAAATATTCTACTAATTACAATGGCTATTATTATAATAAAAAAAATCGCCACCATTCTAAACGCTTTTTGCGAAAGCGGCGACTCTAAAACATCTAAACCTTCCGCCAAATCATCAAGTACGGCTTCTTCAAAAAATAAGTCTTTTTTTAACATTATTAAAATTGTTTAATAAATCTCAAATCTCCAGAATTAAACAATCTAATATCGGGAATTTTATATTTAATCATTGCTAATCTGTTTAATCCAAAACCAAAAGCGAATCCTTGAGTTTTATACGGGTCATAACCAACGGCGCGAAAAACTTCCGGATGTACCATGCCAGCGCCGGCAACTTCCAATTCTTTGTTCTGCCATTTCATATAAACATCTACTCCAGGCTCAACGAACGGATAATAACTCGGCCTGAAATCAAATTCCACGCTCTCACCGAAAAGCTTAGTTAAAAATTTCTCAATAATAAATTTAAAATTAGCCAAAGAAACGTCTTCTCCTATCATTAACCCTTCAATTTGGTCAAAAGTCGTTTCGTGCGAAGCATCTGTAGCTTCATATCTAAAGGTCCTGCCCGGCACGATAATTTGAAAAGGCGGCTGATGTGTTTGCATATAATGAATCTGCATTGGAGAAGTATGAGTTCTAAGCAAAAACTTCGTTTTTGCTAATTCAGAATTTTGAATTAAGAATTTAGAATTACCCTTTTTTATTTCTGAATTCTGCATTTTTAATTCTGAATTTTTTGGATTTTTAATCCAAAAAGTGTCCCACGCGTCTCTTGCCGGGTGGTCTTTGGGAATATTTAAAGCGTCAAAATTATAATAATCGGTTTCAACTTCAGAACCTTCAACAACCGAAAAATTCATTGAAAGGAAAATGTCGCGGATTTCTTTTTCTATTTTATTCAAAGGATGAATGTGCCCACCGGTAATTTTTTTGCCCGGCTTGGTGATGTCAAGTTTATATTTTGTATCCTGTATTTTGTATTTTGCATCCTTCCGCTTGTTATCAAAAATCTCTTCAATTTCTTTTTTCAGTCTTTGCGCCAATGGACCGATTTCACGACGCGCTTCAATTGATAAATTTTTAAGCGAACGTAAAACCTGCGTTAATTCCCCCTTTCGGCCAAGAAATTTTATTTCTAAATTTTCCAATTCCTTGGAATCTTTCGCTTTTTCTGCTAGCTCCAAGGCAAGTTTTTTTATTTTTTTAATTTTTTCTTTCATGGTGCCGACGGCAGGAATCGAACCTGCGACGTTCGCTTTATGAGGGCGACGTTCTACCACTGAACTACGTCGGCCGCTTATCTAATTATTTTTGTTGCGGGGGTCGGAATTGCACCGACGATCTTCAGGTTATGGGCCTGACGAGATACTACTTCTCTACCCCGCGATATAATTCAAAAGCTATTTTAATAATTATATTCACATTTCTTAATAAATCAACTATTATAAAAAATATGAATATCTCAATTCTTGGCTTTGGTCGTGAAGGAAAATCCACATTAAAGTTTCTTAAAAAAAACTACAAATATAAAAACGCACAGATTTCAATTTTGGATAAAAAGACGGATAAAAATTATCTGAAAAAACTTACAAATTTTAATCTTATTTTTCGCACTCCTGGTATCCCTTATAACTTGCCGGAAATCCAAAAGGCTATAAAAAGCGGCGTAAAATTTTCTAGCGCTACTGCCTTATTTTTTGATGAAATAAAAAAACTAAAAACCGTAAAAATAATAGGTATTACCGGCACTAAAGGAAAGGGTACAACATCCACGCTTCTTTATAAAATACTTAAAGCCTGTAGGAAAAATGCTTTTCTTGCCGGCAACATCGGAAAATCGCCGATTGATTTAATCCCAAAGCTTAAAAAAAATTCCATTGTTATTTTAGAATTATCAAGTTTCCAACTACAAGATTTAAAAAAATCGCCCGACATAGCGGTTGTTCTAAATATTTTCCCAGATCACATGGATAGCCATAAAAATTTCTCGGAATATCTGATTTCTAAAGCCAGCATCGCCAAATTCCAAAAAAAGTCCGACAAAATATTCTACGATATAACAAATAAATACAGTAAATTAATCGCGCAAAAAAGCAAAGGCAAAAAAATTCCCATTGATTTTCAACACTCGCAATATATCTCCGCTATGCCCGGCGAGCATAATTTAAAAAATATTGCGATGGCCGCGGCAGTCGCCTTGTTTCTTGGTTGCCCCAAAGAAAAAGTCGCTAAAATAATTAAAAATTTTAAAGGGAACGAACACAGACTTGAACTTGCCCGTGTAATCCGTGTAAATCCGTGCGAGCGAAGCGTTTCAAATCCGTGCAAATCCGTGTCTATAAATTTTTATAATGATTCGGCTTCCACAAATCCGCAAACAACAATAGCAGCCATAAAAGCGTTTAAGGAACCAAAGATTCTTATAGCTGGCGGAAAAGATAAGGGGCTAGACTACAAACCGTTGACGCAAACACTCAAGCGCTCAAATACGAAGCTTGTAATTCTTTTTGGAGAAAATAAAAATAAAATCGCGAAAGCTGTTAAAAAATCAGGCGTCAAAATTAAAATGGTAAAAAATTTGAATGAAGCCATCCGGCTCGCTTACCAAACTGCAAAATTCTTAATTCCCCAACTATCCAATTCACCAATTAACCAATTCCCTAATTCCCCAATTCTCCAATCAACCAATTCCCCAATTATCGTTTTGTTTTCCCCCGCCGCCGCCAGTTTTGATATGTTTAAAGACTACGCCGACAGAGGCAAAAAATTTAAAGAATTGGTTAAAAAACTTAGATAGTTTTTACTATTAATAATTTACCTACTCAATACTATTACGATCGTCAAACTATTGACTAGATATTTCATATTTCAATATTTCATATTTCAAAAGAGCCAAAAACTTTAATTAACGTCAAAAACTTTAATTGACATTGAAGTAAATAGAAAATATCATTAATAAAAAGAGTTTTTTGCGGGCGTAGAGGAGAGGCCGTCCTCGGCTCCCTGTCACGGAGCAAATCGCCGGTTCGAATCCGGTCGCCCGCGCACGAATTTTTCCTGAGAGCAAAGCGATCAGCTAAAAAATTCAGTGTTTCGCCAACAGGTGGGACGAAAATAACAAATGACAAAAAATTCCTACGACATATTAAAAGAACGAGGATTTATTAATCAAGCAACCGACGAAACAGGCACCAAACAATTACTTTCCAAGCAAAAGGTTAATTTTTATATCGGCTTTGACCCAACTGCTTCAAGTTTGCATATTGGAAATTTAATCGCTTTAATGGCAGCCAAACATCTTCAAAGTCAAGGTCATAAGCCGATTATTTTAGTCGGAGGTGGTACTGGATTAGTTGGCGACCCAAGCGGTAAAGATAAAGCCCGACCTATAATGACCCGGCAAAAAATAAGAGAAAACGTTCTCGCAATTAAAAAACAAATTTCAAGGATTATAGATTTTAAAAACAACCGGGCAATTCTAGTGGACAACGCCGCTTGGCTGGCAAAATTAAATTATATTGAATTCCTGCGCGATTTTGGAACGCACTTCAGCGTCAATCGTCTGCTTAATTCCGAAGCGGTAAAAATCCGCCTTGAAAAAGGATTATCTTTTTTGGAATTTAATTATCAACTTTTACAAGCTTATGATTTTTGGCATTTATTTAAAATCAAAAATTGCATTCTCCAGCTTGGCGGTTCAGATCAATGGGGTAATATTGTCGCTGGCGTGGAGCTAATCAGACGAATTGAAGAGAAAGAGGCCTATGGCATTACTATCCCCTTAATAACAACCAGTGACGGTAAAAAAATGGGCAAAACAGAAAAAGGCGCAGTCTGGCTGGACGCCAAATTAACATCGCCTTATGAATATTACCAATTCTGGATAAACACCGATGACGCCGACACTATAAGATTTTTGTTGCTTTTCACCTTTTTACCGATTGAAGAAATTGAAAAATTAAAAAGATTAAAAGACGCCGAAATAAAAAAGGCGAAAGAAATTTTAGCTTTTGAAGCGACCAAAATTCTTCACGGAGAGAAAGAAGCGCAAAAAGCTGCAGAAACTTCAATAACTCTTTTTGGTAATGAAAATAAAAAAGCTTCTTCAATACCAACAAGCATGATGAATAAAAAGGAGGTGACGAAAGGAATCACTGTTTTTAAACTCTTTACCTTGGCTGGCTTAACAAAATCATCAGGCGAAGCGCAGAGACTGATAAAACAAGGAGGCGGATATTTAAACGAAAAAAGATTGGATAACCCCAACCTTTTAATAACTGAAAAAGATTTTAACAATGGAGAACTGATGCTCCGCGCCGGCAAAAAGAAATACCAAAAAATAACATTACGATAAATTTAATTCTTTACAAGCGCTTCTATATATTCTAATAATAGCTTCCGCTTCATTTAAAGAAACTGGAAATTCCGGCTCAGAGGCTACTCGGTTTTTTAATCTGTGAGCTTCCTTGATTTCTTCAATACTTATATTAAAAAAGCGCGTATGATCAGCAGATTCAAGGCGCTCATCAAAGGTTTTACCGTTATAACCGGCAATTTTAAGTGTTTCATCAAAAATCGCATCAGCTTCAACAACCGCCAGCCGCCATTGTTTTTTATCTTTTGATTCCAGCCTTTTTTTAACTTGTTTCCAACCCCTCAAAGCACGACTATGAGAAATATTTCTAACTCCAAAAACATCGGTTAAATGATCTATGGGACCGCTAACTGTATTGGTGTTTAAAAGAAAATAAAATATTAAAACAATTAACCCGGCCGAAATGACAAAAGAAGTCATCTGGAGAACTATTAAGTATTGGCCGAAAAACGCCACAAGATTGCCTAATATATTATTTATTGCATCCATTTTTTTATTTATTATCTATTATTTTCTATTTATTATCTACCCCCATTATTCTTTCATAAAACTTCCCTACTTCAAAAATGTTGTTTTCATGAAACGGCTTAGTAATAAGCTGAAAACCGACCGGAAGTTCAGATTTGAGATTTGAGGTTTGAGATTTGAGATTTTTTATCGGAATTGACATCCCCGGCAAACCTGCCAAATTTAACGGAATCGTAAATATGTCCGATAAATACATTTCAAGAGGATTATTTATTTTTTCGCCGATTTTAAAAGCCTGAGTCGGAGAAACAGGGGTCAAAATCAAATCCACTCCATCGGCTGACAAATTAAATGCTTTTTCGAAATCTTCTTTAATTAATTTTCTCACTTTTTGCGCTTTAGCATAATAAGCATCGTAATAACCCGAAGAAAGTACAAACGTTCCAAGCATAATTCTCCTTTTTACTTCATCGCCAAACCCTTCACCCCGGGTTTTAAAATAAATGTCTTTTAGATTCTGAGTTTCAGCTTTTTTATTTTTAGTTCGCGAATATCTTATCCCGTCAAATCTTGAAAGATTTGCGCTCACTTCCGCGGGCATTATTATGTAGTAGCAAGACAAAGCGTATTTTGTGTGCGGCAAACTAATTTCTTTGAATTCTATTTTTAAAGATTTTAAGCTCTTTATCACTTCTTGTATTTTTAATTCTGTTTCTTTATCCATTCCACCGACAAAATATTCTTTTGGCAAACCGATTGTCAATTTTTCCAGGTTTGAAAATTGGAAATTGGAAATTGGAAATTTAGATTCGACGCTAGTTGAATCTTTCGGGTCTTTTCCTTTTATGGCGTTAAACAAAATTTCCGCGTCTTCAACGGTTTTTGCTAAAGGCCCTATTTGGTCCAAACTTGAGGCCATTGCCATCAAGCCGTACCGTGAAACTGCGCCGTAGGTTGGTTTTAAACCTACTACTCCGCAAAAACTTGCCGGCTGACGAACAGAACCGCCAGTATCCGAACCTAACGCCGCCACGCACATATCTGCCGTCACAGCGGCTGCTGAACCCCCTGAAGAGCCTCCTGGAACCCTTTTTAAATCATGCGGGTTTTTAGTTGTTTTAAAAGCGGAATTTTCCGTGGACGAACCCATTGCGAATTCATCCATATTGGTTTTACCCAAAAAAATCACGCCAGCCTCTTTCAATTTTTTAATTACCGTGGCATTATATGGAGCTTTATAATTTTCTAAAATTTTTGAAGCTGCGGTACATAATTCTCCTTCTATTAAAATATTATCTTTAATCGCCAATGGCGCGCCCGCCAAAATATTCAATTCTTTGCCTTTTGCAAAATCAACATCAACCTTACCCGCTTGCTCCAAAGCCGAATCTTTTAATAAGCGCAAATAAGCGTCAATATCTTTATCTTTTTTTTCAATATGATCAAAAAATTCTTTTGTAATTTCAAAGGCTGAAAATTCTTTATTTCTTAATCCTTCAGCAAATTTCTTTATGGTTAAATTGTTTAATACGACATGCGACATGTTTTTTTGTTATTTTTCTACTGTATTAATAAAACCGTTTAATAATCTTCCAACATCATTACGTAGGGAAAACAATTTTTCGTATTCGTCCTTATTTATATATTTAAACTTGAAAGCTAAATCTATATAATATTCCAATTCATTTAAAGAACCTCGCGCTATATAATAAAATTGCGACTTATCTTTTTGTGTCCTACGCCCATAGCCCTCAACCAGATTAACTGGGACTGAAATCGCACACCGTCTTATTTGAGAAACTAAGCCAAATAATTCTTCTTTTGGAAATTTCTTTGTCAAACTATAAACCAACAATACCAATTCATCGGCTTTTATCCAAACGTTTAAATTTTTATAACCCGCTTTATACATATTTTAACCATTTACCATGTCGCATTCCCCATGTCTCTATTCGAACACCGGCGGGACTTTTAAATAACCGCCTTCTTTTTCCGGAAAAGCGTCTATTAAATTAGAAACCGGAGATTGATTATTAAAATTCTCGTCATTGCGGAAAACATTTACTTCTATCGTCCCTCCAGCAAGCGGCTCAACGCCTTCGGTATCAACTTCATTAAGTTCGTCAAAATGCCCCAAAATATTTTGAAGGTCGCCCAACATTTTTTCCTCATGTTTTTTATCCAGCTCAATTCTGCCAAGCTCGGCAAGATATTCAAGGGTTTTTTTATTTATCAACATAATATAATAAGAATAACGCAAAAAACGACCCTATTCAATAAAGGCCGTTTTTAAAAATAATTTTTAGGCTCAAGCTTTGAATAAACATTATTAAATCTTTCTTCGTCAAGATAAACGCCGTTTTTCACGCGATTTTTTATGCTTTTAACAATTAAATAAAATTCTTTTAATTTATTAAATTTTTCGTTTTTGCTATATTTTTTTAAATTTTTAACATCATTTTTATCAATAATTAAAAAAAATTTATCTAGAGTAATTTTCGGCTTTACAAATTTTATTCTTCTTTCCAACGATTCCAGCGCCAAATGTTCTGGATATAAATGGCCAAGAAAATAAAGCGTCGCCCTTGCTTCGTTTAAATCTTCCCAGGAAGATTTTTTATCGCCGATAATTTTTTGATATCTTTTCCAAAGCCGTTCAATGTCGCCTTTTATGGCGCTCAAATCTAAAAGATATGTATGTTTTAATAGATTTATCATTTAATCTTTTTTATTAACTTATTTTTGAAATCAACCATTATTTTATCGCCTGTTTTAAATTTTTTAGTTGCATTTTGAACGCCCATCAAAAGAGGTTTTTTGTATTCCCTGGAAACAATAGCCGCGTGGCAGAGTTTATTATCAAGCTCTGTGATAATGCATTTAATCTTGTCCATCACGATTACAATATCTGGATGTGTATGGTCGGCGATTAATATCGTCTCTTTTTTAATTTTATAATAATCCTTATTGCTTTTTATGACCGTGGCTTTTCCCGTAATAATATTACTCATGTTTTTTTACTATAAATTTTCTTTTTTCTTTGTCAAAAACGATATTGTCAACTTTCTGCCCTCTAAACTCAGCAGAAATTGCCATCTCTTTAGTTTGCGGATTATAATCAAATTTAATATTCAAACCCTCGCCATATTTTATATAATTTTCACCTCCCATGTCCGGGCCAAAAATATCTTCTATAATAGGACCGACAAACTCACTATGGCTTACGCCAATTATATGCAACTTTTTCCCTTCAAGATTAGCGTTCTCGGCAAAATACCGTATGAAATTAAATGTCCTATCCGCGCGTTTTTTTACGTCTTCTTGAACTTCAAGCTTATCATCTTTATCACGTCCTTGCTGAGTATACAATATTTCAGGTGAAATACCTTTTTCTTTAGCTTCGTTCCCGAATAAGTTTCTTACAAAATCCCAATCTTTAACCCTAAAATTACGAATTGAACTAATTTTAGAATCCCTGTCAATTTCTATCCCCTTTTTAACCAACACCTCTTTGATTATTCCTTCTGAGGCTTGAGCCCTTTTAGCCAAAGAGCTCCAAAGGACAACTTTTTCCTTACTCGGATCTATTTTTTCTATAATTTTTTCCGCATTGTCGCGAATTTGGACTTCTCCTTCAGGAGTCAACCCGTTACTCTCTGAAGAATAATTCGGCTCGCCATGTCGTAAAAAATCAACTTCAACTTCGTTATGTTCCGGTTCTTTTTCAAAATTGCCAAAAAATTCTCCTTCTTTTTCCATATTATTAAGACTTTACTTCTTAATCCCCACTTTGTAAATATCGTAAATTTCTTGAACCGTTGTCGCTTCTTCCGCAGATTTGTCTTTTCTCCATCTTAAAAATCTAGGGAATCTTAAGGCTAAACCGCCATGTTTTATTTTATCTTCGGCAACTCTGTGAATAGGACTTGCTGTTATTTCCGCTCCGGATATTTCCAGCACGATTTTTGGCTCAAACCAAACATCTATTTTCATCCCGGTTTCAACCAATTTAGATTTTTCTTTCAATTTATATTTATTCAGTATTTTAGGCAATTCATCCAATGTTTCGTCGGTAAAACCGGTACCTACCTTGGTAAAAGAATAATATTTGTTTGTTTTGGGATTGTACGCCGCCACCAGTAAAGAACCATAAGTTTTTGCTCTCCTACCTGTTCCATAAAGCGCGCCAACTACCGCTAAATCAAAAGTGTCCACGATTTCTTTCTGATAATCTTTCTTAAATTTAATCCATAGCCAGCCACGAGAACCCGCCTGATAAATACCTGAATAATCTTTTATCATTATTCCTTCGTTTCCGCTTTTAATTGCATTTTCAAAACGTTTTTTAATTTCCGTCAAATCTTCTGTTATCGCGCCCTCGGCAAACTCAATTATTTTTGATTTCACAAGAATATTTTTAAGAGCAACCCTTCTCTCTTTTAAAGATTTTCCTAAAAAATTATGACCGTCCAGATAAAGCAGGTCAAAAAGAAAATATTTTACCGGAATTTTTTTAACATATTCTTCAATGTTATGCTTCCGACGGCGCGACATTAAAATTTGGAACGAAACCTGTTTCCCGTTTTTTTCGTCATAAGCCACAACTTCTCCTTCAATAACCACTTCTTTGCCTTTAAAAGATTTTTTTAAAGCGTTTATAACGTCGGGGTATTGATGTGTGATATTTTCTTGTCTTCTGGAAAATAAAACAACTTCCTTGTTTTTTTTAATATGAGCCTGAATTCTTTCTCCGTCGTATTTGTCTTCAACCGAAACATCACCTAAAATATGGCCTTGAACTTCTTTTAATTCTTCAACCCTATTTGAAAGCATCATTCTTATTGGAACGCCTACCTTTGGTTCTATATCGCCCATTTTCCCAAGTTCGTTTTTTGAAACCGCATAGGCGACTTCGCCTAAATCAGAAATAACATTAAAAGCGTATTCTAAAGCCGCCTTATTTTTTTTATCGCCCGAAAAGGCCTTCGCAAGACCGTATAAAAAAGTCATCTCTCCCACACCCAAACGCAAAGTCCCTAAAATTGTCCGAATAATATATCTTGCCTCTTCCCCTGAAACTTTTGAAATCAAATCTGCTAAATAACTAACTTTCTTTTCTTGTGAGCCGGTTCCGCCCATTTTCGCAATTTCAATAAGTTTTTCAAAAACCTCTTTTATAGTTAAACCTTTTCCTTTATCTCCAATCTTAAGGGTTTCAACTACTGAGCCTAAATCTCCCGTTTTATTAAACAAACTTTCAATTTTTTTATTCGTTGAATTTTGCGCGAGCGCTATTACCCGAATAACCATTTTATCTGCCAAACCGATTTCCAAACCTTCATAGGATGGAGCCAGCTCACCTCGTAATAAATAAGCTGAAATCTTGGCTTCTTCCGGAGAAATTTTAGGAAAAAAATCCGCCAGAATATCAATCATCGCCAGACTTGAAGCTGTTTTTTCCAATTTAGCAAAAATTTCGGCGAGTTTTGAGAATTTTGTCTGAATCATTGTTTTATTTTACCAAATTTTTCAATCTGCGTAAAATAAAAATCCGCCATTAGGGCGGATTTTATCTATTATTTTATCTTTACCTACCTCGGTATAACCTCTTCTATTATCGGTTCAAAAGCGTTGGTTACGGTTACCACCTGTGCCCTTGAACCATCTAAGCCGACGCAATTTAAGGTATATGTTGTCGTCTCGGAAGGAGAAACTTCTACTGAACCTGAAACTGCATCAACACTGCCAATATCACTAATAGAACATTCAGAAGCGTAAGAACAATTCCAAGATAAAGTTGATTTTTCTGGTAATACTATGCTTGATGGGTCAGCTAAGAAAGAACACCTGGGCACGGAAATTATGGTTGCTGATTTACTATCCACAGCTGTTGCGCTATCCCAGGCGCCACTACAAGACAGTGTGAAATTATATGTGCCGCGCTGAGAAACGCTTGTTGGATTAAAGATATTTTCTGAACCACTAGTTCCTTTTGCACCGCTCCAGACATTTGGATCTGAATTAGCGGTACAAGAAGAAGTATAACTGCTGCTCCAGCTTATTCTTAACGGGTCAGGAACGACAACCTCTCCTATTGGTTGAATTATTACTTGCGGATCTCTGTACCCGCAGTCGTATTTGCTGCCGCATTGATTCAAGCAAGTTTGAACATTGGGGTCACAAGAAGTACTCACACAAAAAACACCGGAACAAACACTAATATTTACAGG
>CAYRXZ010000009.1:0-21959 GCA_964428615.1 uncultured Candidatus Saccharibacteria bacterium
GGAAGTTTTTGAAAAATAGTTTCATAAAATTTGATTGTATCAATAACGGCAATTTTCGAAGCTAAAAGTTCGTAAAAGAAATCAATAAATTTAGAGTCATTTTTAGTATTTGGCTGAATGATGACCATGTCGGCGCCATTTTCAACTTTTGAAATTATTTCGTATCCGATTTGCGGGTTTTTTTGTAGATACGATTTTATTTCATTAGTAGCCGGTGAATCGCCAATAAAAACGATGCGAGTTTTTAGTCCGCCGACGATAAAGATTTTTGCTAAAGTAAATCGCCAGCCTAAATCAACAATTCCGAAAACAAACGCTAAAATTATAAGATTTGTTTTTGGAGTAAGCTCAAAAATATAAGGAAAAAGGTAAAAGAATATTATAGAACCTATAATGCTAATAGAAATTGCAAATGCAAAAGTTTGCAGAATGTTAAAATCAATTCTTAAGTTTTTTTCTTTATATAGGTCAGCTAGGTAAAAGATTAAAAGCCAAAAAATAAAAATTAGTAAAAATGGTTTTATGTGTGCCGATAAACGATAGTTGAAATCAGATAATCCGTAGCGGAAAATCATCGTTAAAACCAACGAGCCGTATAAAATTATAATTTCACCGATAAATAAGATAAATGTTTTTATTTTAGACATGTTGAAAATTCTTTAAAAATTTTATTTAATATTTTCATATCGGTTTTTGAGATTTTTTTTAGAACGATTTCTGAGGCTTTTAATCTTTTTTCTTGTCGCTTGTCGCTTGTCGCTTTGCGGATGCCTATTCTTAACCGCCAAAAATTCTTAGTTTTAAGCGAATCTATTATTGACTGTACGCCTCGATGTCCGGCAGAAGAGCGGCTAAAAGAAAGTTTGTATTCTCCTATTTTTATATCGGAATCGTCATGAATAATCAATACTTCCTCCGGCTTGGCATTATTTTGCTTAGCTGTTTTTCTGACAAAACTGCCCGATTCGTTCATGTAAACCTCTGATTTTAACGGTTTGAAAATTGAAAATTGGGAATTGAAAATTAGTGGGTTTTTTATAATGTAATCAATAAATAAAAAACCCACGTTATGGTACGTTTTTTCATATTCTTTGTCGGGATTGCCTAGGCCGATGATTAAGCGGGGTTTGACCCCGTAGAGCAATGGCGATTTCGATTTATTGCTTAAGTTATTATTTTGACCCATTGAATTTTATTTTCAGATTAATTTTATTGGTTAATATAGCAAGGATAAATCGGATTAAGCCCATCGCCGTTGTCTCGCGGGGTTTGACTTCCATAACGGAAATTATATAATAAAAACAATAATTTATGAAGGCTTTTCTTTATTCTTTTTGGGAAATATTTGAAGTTGTGGCAATAGCCATAGTAGTAGTTGTTGTCATACGGAGTTTTATTGTTCAGCCTTTTTTGGTAAGCGGCGCCTCAATGGAGCCGAATTTTTCATCGGGAGATTATTTATTAATAGATGAAGTTAGTTATCGTTTTAATGAGCCGGCGAGGGGGAATGTAATAGTTTTTCATTATCCTGGTGATGAAAGCGTTTATTATATAAAACGGGTAATTGGTTTACCCGGAGAACGCCTTTTAATAAGTGGCGGTCAAATTAAAATTTACAATTCTGAAAATTCAAATGGTTTTATTTTAGATGAATTTTATTTACCTTCTGGCCTTAAAACCTCAGGGAATGAAGAGATAATGTTAAAAGAAGGGCAATATTTTGTGATGGGTGATAATCGTAATTATAGCTTTGATTCGCGCAGTTGGGGAAGCTTGCAAAAATCGGAAATAGTCGGCTTGGTTCGTTTGCGGCTCTGGCCTTTTAATAAGGTTATGGCGGTGGAGCAACCGGCATATTGAATTCCCAATTATCAATTAACAATTTTCAATCAATAAACTAATTTACTAATTTTCAAACATTCGAGATTTAACTATTTGAAAATTGGTCATTGAAAATTGAAAATTTTAGTTTATGCCTAAACTCTTAAAACAAAAAAAGCAAAAAAAGCCGGAAAAAGAAAACAAAAATTCACTCCAAAGCCCTAAGGGTATGCGCGATATTTTACCTGCAGAGCAGCCCTTATGGGAAAAGATAAGAAAGACCAGTCAGGATACTGCTGGTTTTTATAATTTTTCAAAAATAGATACTCCGATTTTGGAAAAAGCAGAAGTTTTTGAAAGAGGCGTTGGAGTCTCGACAGACATAGTCGAGAAGGAAATGTTTGTTTTAAAAACGAAAGGCGGAGACCGTTTAGTATTAAGGCCAGAAAACACCGCTGGCATAGTAAGGGCATATTTCGAGCATGGTATGTCCCGTATGCCCCAGCCGTTAAAACTTTATTATTTCGGTCCATTTTTCAGGCATGAACAGCCGCAAGCCGGCCGTTACCGCCAGTTTTATCAGTATGGTTTTGAAATTTTAGGCGGCGAAGCTGACCCGATTTATGACGCTCAGATAATTTTAGCGGGCATTCGCGCACTTGAAGATTTAAAAATAAAGAATTTGTCGCTTCAGATTAACAGTGTTGGCTGTAGAAATTGCCGGCAAGTTTATCGTAGAAAATTGCAGGAATACTATCGCCGTTTTTCTGCGAAAATCTGCAAGGACTGCAAGCGTCGCGTTTCAATAAATCCATTGAGACTTCTTGATTGTAAAAATGGGAAATGTCAGTCTATGAAAGAAGATGCGCCAGCAATGATTAATTATTTATGCGCGCCATGTCGCAGCCATTTTAGGGAAGTTTTGGAATATTTAGATAGCCTTAATTTGCCCTATTCGCTTAATAATTTTCTTGTCCGCGGGCTCGACTATTATAATCGGACGGTTTTTGAAATTTTTTCTGAATCTTCTCCAATTGCTTTGGGTGGAGGAGGTAGATATGATTATTTGGCGGAACTTCTTGGTGTGAGAAAAAGCGATTTGCCGGCGGTTGGAGTCAGTTTTGGAGTTGAAAGAATAGCGGAACTTATGAAAATAATGGAAATAAGTGGGTTAATTAAGCCAAAAGCAAAAGTATTTTTAATTCAAATAGGTAAACCAGCTAAGAAAAAAGCCTTTTTATTAATTGAAGAATTTCATAAAGCGGGGATAAAAGTTATAGAATCGCTAGGTAGAGAATCCTTAAGAGCTCAATTGAAAATTGCCGATAAAGAAGAAATTGAAATAGCTTTAATAATCGGTCAGCGCGAAGTTTTTGAAGAAAGTATAATTATTAGGGATATGAAAAATGGAGTTCAAGAAACAGTACCATTGTCAAAAGTAGTAGATGAAATTAAAAAGAGAATATAAATGGATTGTTTATTTTGTAAAATAGCCAATAAGGAAATTCCCGCGCATGTTATTTATGAAAGCGCGGATGCTACGGCGGTTTTAGATGTTAATCCGCGCGCTCCAGGCCATACAATGGTTTTGCCTAAAATTCATGCTGAAAATATTTTAGAATTATCTGACGAAAAAATAGAAGGGATTTTCAAAACGATTAAAGAAACAACCGATTTGTTGAATAAAAAATTAAAACCCGGCGGTTTTACAATAGGAATAAACCATGGTAAGGTGAGCGGGCAAGCAGTGGACCACTTGCATATACATATTATTCCAAGATGGATAGGTGACGGCGGAGGGTCGATTCATAGCGTCGTTGATAATAACCCTAAAGAAAGCTTAGAAGAAATTAAAAATAAAATATTAAATTAATAAAACTATGGAAATAAAAAGAAGAGAAGGGGAACCGACAAACGCTTTTCTTTACCGCTTTTCTAAAAAAATTCAGCAAAGCGGGATTTTACGTGAGGCGAAAAAAAGAAAATTTAAAACCCGCCCCGAATCAAAATTAAAGAAAAAACTATCAGCGCTTCACAGAGAAAAAAAGAAAAAAGAAGTGATGAATGCTAGGAAAATGGGAAGAGCCTAATAAAATTTCCAATTTTCAGTAACCAATTTTCAATGAATTCTTAATTATTAAATATTTGAAAATTATTAAATTGATACTTGATTGATAATTGTAAATTGATAATTGGAATTTTAATAAATGCTTAATCAAAAAATTTCCGAAGATTTAAAAGAGGCGATGAAAGCCGGAAAAGAATTTGAAACCGGCGTTTTCCGTATGCTTATATCTTCTCTGCATAATAAGGAAATAGAAAAAAAGGGTAAAGATGGAGAATCGACACTTTCAGATGAAGAGATAATTGAAGTTTTATCGAAAGAGGCTAAAAAGCGCAAGGAAGCGGGTGAAATGTTTAAAAATGCCGGAAGGCAGGAATTAGCAGAAAAAGAACTTAAAGAATTGGAATTGATCAAAAAATATCTTCCTGAACAGATGAGCGCGGAAGAGATTGAGAGAGTTATAAAGGCTATAATTGAAAGAAGTGTTAAGGACCCCGAAGGAAAGCAAGCTTCCTACGGGGTAAGATTTGGCAGGGTGATGGCGGAAGCAATGAAAGAATTAAAGGGTAAGACTGATGCTTCGTCGGTAAGTGAGATAATAAAAAAGTTTTTGGCGAATGAATAAAGTTGAAATAGTTAATTTAGTCGGCAAGAGGGATAAGAAAGTAGAAAAAGAATTAAAAAAAGTCGCACTGAAAACAATTCAGTTTCTTGGCGGAAAAAATATTTCAGTGGAAATTTTTTTGGCGAAAAGCCAACTAATGAAATTTTTAAATAAAAAGTTTTGCGGGAAAAACAAAACTGCGGACGTTTTAAGTTTTGAAGAGCCGAAAGATTTTATTTCGCCTAAATCAAAAAATAAAAATATTGGCGAAATCTACCTCAATTCTAAATTCTCAATTCTAAATTCTCGTTATTTGCTTATTCACGGCCTTCTTCACCTTTTTGGTTATGACCATCAAAAGAAAAATGATATAATAAAGATGGAATTGGCGGAGCAAAGGCTCCTTAAAATTCTAAGCACCAAACTCTAAATTTTAAATAAATTTTAATTACCGAAATACAAAATTTAGGATTTTACCATATGTATATAACGGCTTTAGATATAGGAACTTCGCAAATAAAAGTTTTAGTCGCCAAAACGGAAAAAGGCGGTAAATTATCGTTGGCAGCGGTTTTTAAGGCTCCTTCGGCTGGAATTAGGAGGGGAGAAATTATAAACATTGAAGAACTTGTCCAGACGTTAAAACCGGTTATAGATGGAATAAAGCAAGTTGATAAATTAGCGGCGAAAAATATTTTTATTAATATTGGAGGAGGAAATATTAGAATTCAAAACTCGCGTGGAATAGTTGCTGTTTCTAGGGCTGATAGCGAAATTTGTCAGGAAGATATTGACCGCGCCATAAAAGCTTCACAGGCGATAAATCTAGGACCGAATAGAATGATAGTTCACACAATTACAAAAGAATTTGTAGTAGATGGTATAGGAGATATTATTGATCCATCAGGAATGGTGGGTAATCGATTGGAAGTAAATAGTTTAATTATAGATTGTTTTAAGCCGACGCTTAATAATTTAGTAAAAGCGCTTGAAGCGTCTGGTGGAAAAATCGGTGGCATAATTTATAATCCTTTAGCTTCGGCGCGTTCAGTTTTAAATAAAAATCAAAAAGAGCTTGGTGTTGTTTTAATAGATATCGGGTTTGGAACGACAAACTTAGCGGTTTATCAGGAAGATAAGCTTATTTCAACTGCCACTTTCCCTATAGGCGCTTCACATATTACTAATGATTTAGCAATAGGATTGCGTTGTTCTGTTAAAATTGCGGAAAAAATAAAACTTTCATTCGGCGCTGCCGATTCAAGGGGGGTTCCGGGAAAAGAAAAAATTGATCTTCATGGGCTGGACGAAAGTTTGAATTCAACAGTGAATAAGCGATTTGTTTCTGAAATTATTGAAATTAGGCTTAATGAAATTTTTGAACATGTTAATGACGATTTGAAATTAATTAATAAAAATGGTGATCTTCCAAGTGGAGCAGTTATTGTCGGTGGAGGAGGAAAAATGTCCGGCGTTTTGGCGCTGACGAAAAAGGAGCTTAAATTACCGGTTCAAGCTGGGAGTATTGAAGTTGAGGGAATTGAATTCCCAAATGACGAATCTGCTAAGGAAATTGAGGACCCGGAATTTGCTGTTGCCGCGGGTCTGCTACTTTTAGGAGTAGAGCAGTCTTTTAGTGGCCAAAGTGGTTGGTCTATATCAAAAAATAATTGGTTTTCTAAGATTTTAAGCCATTTATTGCCGTAATATAGGTGTTTTTGGCTAAACTTGACTTTTTAATAAAAATTGTTATACTATAGATAGCTAAGATTAAATAACATTAAAAACTTAATAAGAGAGAAAGGAGATGAGGATAATGAAGATTATTAAAATTTTTATTGTCGTGTTGTTGGTCTTGCTGTCGCTTCTTATTGCCACCGTGGTGCAAGCGGCGGACCGGGCTACCGTTGTCCTCATTGGAGGACGAGTGTCGGATGGCGAATCTTTAACGAGATACTACGAACATATAGAAGAGAGTATTCTTCCAGGGGAGAAAAAGATTGTCGTTATCCCCGAGAGACTTTGGCCTTTTTCTGAGGCTGCTGCTGATGTTTGGCAGCAGATTCAAAAAATCGGCGTTGACGGTAACAATGGGAAAATAGTTATAGTCGGATTTTCTTGGGGAGGTTTGATTGCTCGTAGGATCGCAGCCGAAAGACCCGAGACGGTTATCGCGGTAGTAACAGTTGCTAGCCCTTCAGGCGGCTTCTGGGCCTGCCCGAAATGGATTTTCCGTCCTGGCGACGAAAAGTCTAATGTACCGCTCTATGTGATAGCGGTATACAAAGAGGGTCTTGAAAGATGGTTCTTTCGGGGTCTAAACGACGGCACAGTGGATATTGTCTCCGCGCTCGACATAGGGCGGAAAGCGGCAGATATCGTCGTTTTATCGGGGCTGGATCACATGGAGGCTTTTATATCTGAAGCAGTGATTAATACGATTAATCACTGGATTGGACCTTATGTTCATGTTGATCGGCTGTTCGCTTCGGCGAGTATAGTGAAAAAAGTTGCACATTGAACGGCGTCTTGCAGACAAGTAGTACTGTAAGACGCCATTTTTTATATATATTTTATATAAATCAGATTTTTATAATGAGGGTTGACAAGAATTAAATAATAGTTTACTCTAGTTTTAGCTCTAATAAAATAAAAAAATGAAAACGAAAGGAGGTAAGAGATGAAAATCTTAGTGATTGATGATAAAGATTACATCAGGGTTATTTTTTCTAAGTTTTTGTCTCAATTTGGTGAAGTAACCACTGCGGCGAACGGTCCGAATGGTTTGGAAGTCTTTTTACACAGCGTTGGCGGTTTTGACATTGTATTTACCGATCGTTCGATGCCTGGGATGCTTGGCGAGGAAGTTGTGCGAAAAATTAAACAGCTTTCGCCAAAAACTTTTGTTGTTCTTATGTCGGGCGATAATCAGAGCGAAATAGAACGTGTCGGCAAAGCCGCTGGCGCTGACAGGATTTTTTTCAAGCCGTTTCGGCTTGAAAAAATGAAGGAAGCGGTTGAAGCTGCTTCCAAATGATGATATAGGGTGTTTCGTGATGTGATTTGTTTCGCACGCGGAACGCCCTTTTTCTTTTTATAATTGATAATTTAATACCGCACTATTTTGAATTACTATTATATCCGACGATCGTCCGATATCATAGTAATTATTTAAATAGTGTTTTTTTCTTGACAAAGTTTGACTTAAGGATATAATAATGCAATTAAAAGGTCTAAATTTAATAAAAAATAAAAAATATGAATATAAAACCACTTTCAAATCATATTTTCCTCGAAGCTTTAGGGGAAGAAAAAACAACTAAATCGGGCATTGTGTTGCCGGAAACAGTCGAAAAAGAAAAGCCGGTAAAGGGTAAGGTTTCAGCAGTCGGTCCGGGTAAACTTAACGATAAGGGTGAAAGAATAACGATGTCGGTAAAGGTCGGAGATATCGTTTTGTTTAAAAAATATGGTCCTGATGAGATAGAAATTGAAGGCAAAAAATATTTGGTCGGAGACGAAGAAGATATACTTGCAATAATTGAATAGCGAAATGGCTAATGCGACATGCGACATGAAAAACTCCTTGTCCCATTTCCCATTTTACATTTTACAAAACGATGGCGAAACAAATTTTATTTAATGAAGAAGCGCGAAATGCGCTTAAAAAAGGAATAGATAAATTAGCCGAAGCGGTTCGGATGACTTTGGGACCGCGCGGGAGAGCGGTTGTTATAGAAAAAGGTTACGGCGCGCCACAAGTAACTTTAGACGGCGTAACCGTTGCCAAAGAAATTGAACTTGAAAATAAATATGAAAATCTCGGCGCTGATTTTATTAAACAGGCGGCCGAAAAAACAAATGATAATGTTGGTGATGGTACGACAAGCTCGGTTGTTTTGGCGCATGCCATGATAGATGAAGGTGAACGTTTAATCCGCGAAAAAGGCTTTAATGTTATCCAGCTTGCCGAAGAACTTAGAAAATCGAGTAAATCTATTGTGGAATCTCTTGAAAATCAAAAAGAGTCGATAAACGATAATAAAAAAATAAAAGAGGTTGCCACTCTTTCAGCTAAAGACGCGGAAATAGGCGGACTTATTGCCGAGGTAATGGAAAAAGTGAAAAAAGATGGCGTGGTTACAATTGACGATTCAAACACAATAGGCAATTCATATGAAATTGTTGAAGGTTTACAATTCGACCGCGGTTATACTTCGCCCTATATGATGACCGATCCGCAAAGAATGGAAGCAGTTTTAGAGGACCCGTATGTTTTAGTTACAGATAAAAAGATTTCAGCGATAAGCGAACTTTTACCTTTGTTGGAAAAATTAATTCAGTCGGGCAAAAAAGAATTGATGATAATTGCTGAAGAAATTGAGGGGGAAGCGCTTACAACTTTAATATTAAACAAACTTCGCGGAATTTTTACCGTTTTAGCGGTTAAAGCTCCGGGCTTTGGTGATAGAAAAAAAGAGATGTTGGAAGATATAGCGGTTGTTACTGGAGCAAATTTGGTTTCAGATGAATTGGGTAAAAAACTTGAAAATGTTGAAATTGCTGATCTGGGACACGCGCGCAGAGTTGTTTCAACAAAAGATAATACTACAATTGTTGACGGAAAAGGTGAAAAAGAAAAAATAGAAGATAGAATTAATCAATTAAAAGCGCAAATTAAAAAAGTTGATTCAGAATTTGACAAAGATAAACTTCAAGAAAGGCTTGGAAAATTATCCGGCGGAGTAGCAGTTATTAAAGTGGGTGCGCCTTCAGAATCGGCTCAAAAAGAATTAAAACAAAGAGTTGAAGACGCAGTCGCTGCTACTAGAGCGGCCATGGAAGAGGGAATCGTGCCGGGAGGGGGAGTAGCATTACTTAATGTTTATTTAGTCAGAAAGAATTTTGAGAAAAATGAAACATCGACTTCAGTTGCTGCCGCGCAGATTTTAAAGCGTGCGCTTGAAGCGCCATTTTCCGCGATTGTTTCAAATAGTGGAGAATCGCCAAACGCCATTATTAAAGATTTGGAAAATAAAAAGGGAACAGGCGAAGAAAATGCCTGGCTTGGGTTTGACGCACTAACTAATCAAAATGGAGTAAATTTAAAAGAGGCCGGCATTATAGACCCCCTTAAAGTCGTCAAAACAGCCTTTATTAACGCTGTTTCGGTTGCGGCTAATTATCTTACCGTTGGCGCTGCAATTACCGATTTACCGGAGAAAAAGGACAAAGACGGGCATAATCATAATGAAATGATGGGGGGCGGGGATTATTGATAAAATTCTCAATTCTCAATAAAAATTCCGCGTTTATCGCGGAGTTTTTTTAGTAAAAATATAATATAACAATTTATTGACGATCGTCAATAAATTGTTATACTTTTTCTCTTTTAATTTTTCTTTGTTTATGATAATATTTTTCTATAAAAAGTCGAAAATTAAAATTAATTATTTGAACAAAATAAAATGTCTAAATTAAAAATGATATGGATAGGGGTAGCTGTTGTTATTGTGTTAATTTTGGGCTATGGATGGTCAACATATAATAGTTTAGTTACGACGAATGAAAATGTTGATAATCAATGGGCGCAGGTTGAAACACAATATCAGAGGCGGGTAGACCTTATTCCAAATCTCGTTAATTCCGTAAAAGGAGTAATGAGCCAGGAGCAAACGGTTTTTGGCGCGATTGCCGATGCGCGTACCCGTTATGCCGGAGCAATAACAGTTAATGATAAAGCAATTGCTGCGTCAGGGGTTGAAAGCGCTTTTGGCAGGCTTTTGGCGGTAATGGAAAATTATCCTCAACTTAAATCTGCAGAAAATGTCCAGATTTTGATGGCGCAGTTGGAAGGCGCAGAAAATAGGGTAAGCGTTGAAAGAAAGAGATTCAATGATATGGTTAGGAATTTCAATCTTATGACCAAGCGGTTCCCGAGCAGTGTTATTGCATCAATATTCGGTTTTGCCGAAAAAGCTTACTTCGAATCAGTTCCTGGGGCAGAAAATGCGCCGACTGTTGAATTCTAAAATAATCGATGCTTAAAAAAATTTCAGCTTTTATTTTTTTGGCTTTGGCCGTAGTTTTTCCTTTGGCTGTCTTTGCATATGTTACCCCGGGCGCGCCGAGCGGATTTGTGAACGATTTCGCCGGAATTTTAAGCGCCGAACAAAAACAGCAGCTAGAAGAAAAACTTTCAGGTTTTGAAAATAGTGCAGGTAGTGAAATCTCAATAGCGATTATTAAAAGCTTAGATGGCGATACGGTTGAAAATTTTGCCGTTAAGCTTTTTGAAGATTGGGAAATTGGAAAAAAAGGTCAGGATAATGGCGCTTTGATTTTAGTGGCGATAGAAGACAGGGAAATGCGAATTGAAGTTGGTTATGGCCTTGAAGGTGTTTTGACGGACGCTCAAAGCTATTGGATCGTAAATAATGAAATGACGCCGGCTTTTCGCGATAACGATTTTTATGGCGGTTTAAACGCAGCAGTTGATAAAATTATTTCTACAATCGGCGGGGAAATTATTCCCGAAGAAAATCCCGCGCCCAAGGCAAATATAAATTATTTTAACGTATTCGCGTTTATTATTTTTATTTTTGTTTGGCTAGGAAGTATTTTGGGACGTTCAAAGTCTTGGTGGGTCGGAGGAGTTATTGGGGGAATCGCTGGAATAATAATAGGTTTTATAAAAGGATTTTTGTATTTTGGAGTAATAAGTTTGGCGATTTTAGTTCCATTTGGTCTGTTTTTTGACTTTATTGCTTCAAAAACTTATTCTAAGAGCAAGTCGCAAGGCAGGGTTCCGCCATGGTGGATAGGCGGAGGAGGTTTTGGAGGTCGTTCTGGTGGAGGATTTGGTGGATTTGGCGGCGGAAGTTCTGGCGGCGGTGGCGCGAGCGGGAGATGGTAAGAATAAAATTAGGAGAGGTCGCATAGTGGCCGATTGCGCACGCTTGGAAAGCGTGTATGCCGAAAGGCATCGAGGGTTCGAATCCCTCCCTCTCCGCAATAATTAGGAGAAAATGTAGTGTTATTAATAAATTTTAATGCCTTATAAATACGCATATATTACAGGTTGTTTAATTCTTCTATTTTTCTGGCTTTTGATATTTTTAAAACGGAAAGATTTGCGTCGAGAAATGCTTTGGGCGAGTTTTTGGGGATTACCTCTTAGTATTGTCGATTTTTTCTTGGTGCCAACTTATTGGAATCCTGAATCGCTTTTTGGTCTTATAAAAAAATATGGAATAGGAATAGAAAGTTTTATTTTTCTTTTTACTATAACAGGTATAGCTTCGGTTATTTACGAATTTTTTTGGAAAGAAAAACCGGTGAAATTAATCCATAGCAATCGTCCCCATTTTTGGCTACTCTTTTTTATCTTATTTATTTTTGTATCAATGTCGATTTTATTTCCTTCAAAAACGATTTACAATTTAATGATAGCTGGCGCAATTGGGGCTATTATCACGGTTTATTTACGTAGAGATTTATGGAAGCAGATATTTGTAAGCGCTTTTACTCTTAGTTTTTTATATCTGGTGGGGCTTATTTTGATAAACTCAATGTTTAAGGGTTTAGTGGAAAATTTTTATAATCTGGGGAATACTTGGGGTATTCTGGTTTTGGGCATCCCATTGGAAGAAGTCGGAGCCGCTTTTTTCCTCGGCGCTTTCTGGTCTACAATTTATGAATATACAAAAGCTTATCGTGAAAAGAAGATTATTTAGGCGTTTTTGGTATAATTAAATCATGTTTAATATATTTTTTCTTGCAATATCGCTTTTTATAGTTATAAAAAGCTCAAATTACGCCATTAAATATGCCTCTAATTTGGCGCATGCTTTAAAATTACCCAAATATATTGTTGGCTTTCTTGTTGTGGCGATTATTTCGATATTACCAGAAGTTTTTATTTTAATTAATTCCGCCATACAAGGTATTCCTTCGTTTGGTCTTGGAACTTTATTTGGTTCAAATATCGCCGATCTTACTCTTGTTTTCGCGATTATTATTTTTTCAACAGTTAATGGGGTAAGGGTAAGTAGTAAGATTTTAGAAAGTAATAAGTGGTATCCGTTTTTTATCGCTCTACCGATTTTTGCGGGGATAGACGGTTATTATTCAAGACCAGAGGGCGTCTTTTTAATTATTGCCGGAATAGTGTTTTATTATTTGACTCTTAAAAATAATAGTAGAGAATGTTCGGCGGTGGAAGAAAGCATTCATAATTACAATACTAAGCATAGTTTAAAAAATCTTGGTTATCTTATATTGAGTATGGCGGTTTTGCTTTTTGGCGCGCACTTGACCGTGAAATACGGGGTATCTTTCGCGCAGTTTTTGAAAATTAATCCAGTCCTTATTGGAATGCTTGTAGTTGGACTGGGTACATGTTTACCGGAATTATTTTTTTCATTAAAAGCGATAAAACATAAAGATAGTTGCCTTGCTCTAGGTGACATCCTTGGCACGGTTATTTCGGATGCAACTATTGCTGTTGGGGTTATTGCGGTGGTAAGTCCTTTTTCTTTTCCTCAGAGAATAATTTATATTACCGCTATGTTTATGGTTTTGGCTTCAGTCTTGCTTTTCCATTTTATGCGTACGGGAAAAATTTTAACAAAAAAAGAAGCCGTGCTCCTTCTCCTTTTTTACGTGGTTTTTGTTGTGGTGGAGTATATTGTAAATAGTGCTTGGTAAATTATGGATAAAAAATAGCTTGTTTTATTACAAGCTTTTTTTGGCGGAGGCGAGAGGATTCGAACCTCTGAAGGGTTTTAACGCCCTTAACACGTTAGCACCGTGCCGCTTTCGGCCACTCAGCCACGCCTCCTTTTATGCTTGTAATTATCACAAATTTCTGATACTTTTACAAGATATGTCAGAAAAACAAGATAAAAACTCAATAATTAGATCTCCAATAGTTGTTGTTTTGGGGCATGTTGATCATGGCAAAACTACTTTACTTGATTATATTCGTAAGACAAATGTTGTTGCTAAAGAAGCCGGTGGTATAACTCAGGCGACAGGTGCTTATGAAATTACGCATGCAGGCAAGAAAATTACTTTTATAGATACGCCCGGGCACGCGGCTTTTTCAAAAATGCGCCAGCGTGGAGCCAAAGCGGCAGATTTGGGAATTTTAGTTGTTGCTGCTGATGAGGGAGTTAAGCCGCAAACAAAAGAAGCGATTGAAGTTTTATTGGAAAGTAAAACTTCGTTTGTGGTTGCTATAAATAAAATAGATAGAAATAATGCCGATATAGATAGGACAAAAGCTGATTTAGCGCAAGCGGGAATTTTACTTGAAGGTTTTGGCGGAAATATTTCCTGGCAGGGAATTTCGGCAAAAACCGGCGAAGGCATTGATGAACTTTTAGATTTAATTCTTTTAGCAGCTGAACTTGAAGATCTAAAATATAATCCAGAAGCAAGGACAAATGGTTTTATTATTGAATCTAAAATGGATAATCGTAGGGGATTAACAGTTGCCGCTATAGTAAAAAATGGCGTTTTGAAACAAGGAGATGATATTGTTGCTTCGGGTGCAGTTGGTAAGGTAAAAATCTTGGAAAATTTTTTAGGTGAAAAAGTAAATGAACTTGCGCCTTCAAGTCCGGCTTTAATTTTGGGTTTTGAAAGTTTGCCGCAAATAGGAGATGAATTTTTTAGCGGTAAGGTAAATTTGACAGAATTTGTGGTTGCTCCGATTGAAAAAACAAATGGTGTTTTTGTTCCGGCAGTAGATGAAAATGGGGAAAATATCGAGACATTAGTAAAATTAGTACTCAAAGCGGATGTCTCAGGTTCTTTGGAAGCGCTTTCTGAAATAATTAAAGCGATGCCAGGTATAAGAATTATTAATGAAGGAATAGGTGATATTACAGATAACGATGTTAAAACTGCTTCTAGTTCAAAGGCTATAATTGTTTCTTTTAAGGCAAAAGTTAGCAAGGCGGCAGAAAATTTGGCGAAAGTTCAGGAAGTTAAGATTATTCCTTCGGAAATAATATATGAGCTTTTGAAAAAAATAGAAGAAGAAGTGAACGCGCTTAAGACGCCGGAAACCAATAATGAATTAAAAATCTTGGCGGTTTTTAGTAAAAAAGGGAATAGGCAGGTTATTGGCGGTAAGTGTGAATCTGGCGAATTCAAAAAGAATTCTCCAGTTGAAATTTTAAGAGATGAAAAAAACGTCGGTAGAGGAAGAATAATTAATCTTCAAAAAGGCAAATCGGATACAAGCGTTGTTGGTGAGGGGGAAGAATGCGGAATACTTTTTGATTCAGAGGAAGAAATAAAGGCTGAAGATAAGCTTATATATTAAATGAATTATCGTCCTGAACGGGTTTCCAGCCTAATAAAAAAAGAATTAAGCGCAATTGTTATTAAAAACGTTGAATTCCCGGCGGGTTCTTTAGTGACAATAACCGATGTTGAAGTTGATAAAAAATTGGAACACGCTAAAATCGGAATTAGTGTTTTGCCCTCTGAAGGCGCAAATAAAGTTTTAAATATTCTTGGTAAGGTTGCGGGACATTTACAATATCTTTTAATGAAAAGAGTGAATATAAAGCCATTACCGAGAATTGTTTTTGGGATAGACCATGGAATTGAAAAAGCCGCCAGAATTGAAAAATTATTGATGGATGATAAAATAGAATAAATGGCCTGGTAGCCAAGTGGTAAGGCAAGAGTCTGCAAAACTCTTATACGTGGGTTCGATTCCCATCCAGGCCTCCAGTTAAAATGTATTTAAGTGTTTTAATTATTTGGAGTTAATTTAATTGCTCGGATGGCGGAATCGGTATACGCGCAACACTTAAAATGTTGTGGTCTAACGGCCTTGTGGGTTCGAGTCCCACTCCGAGCACGAATATTAAAAAGGTCGCAATTTATTTTTAATTAAATTAAAAAATTATGGTAGAAAAATTTAAATTCGGGCAGTTTAGTTTAACACCCGAAGAAATGGAAAAAGCAAAAAAAGAAGGCACGTTAGAAAAAAAAGAATTTGAGATGAATATGGCGACGGAAAAGTTGAGAACAAAGCAATCCGAAGAAGCGATTGCAGAATTGGAAAAATTTGCAAAAGAAGAGGAATTTGACAAAGCGGCTTAAAAAATTTATTAATCAAAAAACCCGGCTTTCGCTGGGTTTTTCTTTACTCAAATTTTATCTTTATTTTCTTTACCCTTTCTTTGTCTTTTTTGGGCAATGTGATTTTTAAGACTCCGTTTTTGATAGTGGCTTGAGATTTATCAGGGTCTATTTCTTGCGGAAGAATTATTGTTCGAGAAAATCTGCCCCAATAACATTCCTGATGAATGTAATTTTCTGTTTTTATTTTATCTATTCTTTCGCGCTTGCCGCGAATTATTATTGATTCCGGATTAATTGAAACATCTATGTCTTCTGGTTTTACTCCGGCGATAGCGGATTCAATTACAAGAGAAGCAGAAGTGCTATAAACATCAATTGCCAGTTCGCCTTCGGCTTCATCAAAAAGTTCATCAAACGAACTTTCTTCAGTGAGGGATTTAGATTCTTCGGGCTTCTCGTTTTCAGTAGTTTTCTTTTTTACTCCGCGCCCATTTTTCTTGGCAGCCGGCCTTTCAATTCCCATCCCAACTTCTTTTTCTTCATTTTCTTCAAAATCTGAATTTTCGCCATTGCCGTTCGCGCCTGTTAATTTTTCAAAAAATATTTTTGTATCTTCATCCATACATTATTTATCAGCTAATTACGAATTTTAATACCAATATACTAATAACGGATTAGTATATTCGTAAATGATTAGTTATTAGTTGATGGTTTTAATTTTCTCAAAATCCCAAAAAATAAACATTGCTACAATTGTTAAGAATATAACGGGATAAACCATAACATCTTCAAATGTCATTATAAGATAATTAAAAAAAGTGTGCAAGATGGTGGCGATGATAATGCCGATGGCAATGCGGTTCCAAACAATAGATGTATTTAGACCTTCCGGATAGTCGCAAAGCGATTGAGATTCTGATTTATTTATAGATTTAAGCGTAATTCGCCCACTTTGCTTCAATGGTTGGCTGAGATCTCGTTTTTTTTGGATTGCTATTAGTCCTTTTGCCCACCAATAGCCGACAATTGCCGAGCTTAACGCGTGAAGCAGTGTGGCACCGACAAAACGAATAGTTATTATTCCAAGAGCTTCTGAAATTTGAGCGATACTGAACATTATTGCTATATTTTCAACCATCGCGAAGCCCAAAGCGGCAACAATCATATAAATCATTGCGTCAATTGGTTCATCGAAGAATCTACACTTTCTTATTACAAGATAAACGGCAACAAATTTTAAAATTTCTTCAACTAAAGCAAAGATAAAGAGCGGAAAGGGGCTATTGCCGGTTATTTTATACGAATTGAAAATATCTTGGAATAAAAATTGAATGGCGATTACTACGAAAGTTATTATAAAACCTGAAATAAAAACTTTAAAAATTATTTTTTTTGGTTCGGGATGAACATCTTCTTTGAGAAAAAAAACAAGCCATGCGAGAGAGGGGAGAAGCCCAAGAATAAAAAACAGCAAATAAGAATTAGGAGACAAAATATTATATGCGAGAGAAAAATAATAAGACATAAACTTTTGGCTACCAACGTTCTATAATCAGCGCATTTTTATTTTTAGCAAATATACTTTGCCAGATTTCTTCGGTTATAAAAGGCATAAAGGGGTGTAAGAGTTTAATCGACGAAGTAAGGATATAGAAAAGAATTTGCTGTGTTGTTTGTTGTTGATTAGCTATTGCGATTTGCTGTTTACTTTTTTCAAGATAGATATCGCAAAAATCGTGCCAGAAAAAATCATATAAATCATGCAGGGCTTGGCCGAATTCAAAAGTGTCTATTTTCTTAGAAATGGACTCTTTGGTATTTTTAAGTTTTTCCAAAATTTGCTTGTCGGCGGCAGTTAAGTTTCCTATTTGCATTAATCCGTCTAAATCAGCATCAATCAGTGTTGGCTTGTTATTTATAACAAACCGACTAGCGTTCCAGATTTTATTACAGAATTTTTTTCCTGCCATTACGTGTTCTTCCGCCCAGTGGATATCTTGTCCGCCCATCGCTTGCCATATTAAGCCAAAGCGGGTGGCGTCAGCGCCGTATTTTTCAATAAGGGTCATCGGGTCAATACCCGTGCCGAGTGATTTAGACATTCGTTTGCCGTCTTTAGTTAAAATTGTGGCATGGATTATTACGTCGCTGAAAGGCTTTTTACCTGTGAATTCAACTCCCGAAAAAATCATTCTTGCTACCCATAAATTAATGATATCGCGGGCGGTTGATAAAACTTGAGTTGGATAAAATTCTTTGGAATCTTTAGAATCCGGCCAGTCAAGAGTGGCGAACGGCCAGAGTGCCGAGGAAAACCATGTGTCTAAAACATCATCTTCGCCTTCAAGCGGGACTTTATGACCCCACCAAATTTGTCTTGAAACACACCAGTCTTTAACATTTTCCAGCCAGCTTAAATAAACGCTTTCCCATTTTTGCGGATGGAATTTTATTTTTCCTGATTTAACTTCGTCAATTGCCATTTTTGCCAATTCATTCATTTTTAAAAACCATTGCAAACTAGGTATGGGTTCAATAACCGTGTCGCAGCGGTAGCAAACAGCAACGTTGTGTTTATACGGTTCTTCTTTTTCTAAAAGTCCGAGCTCTTTAAGTTTTTCAACGACTTTTTCTCGGCATTCTGCAATTTTTAGTCCATCGCAAATCATGCCTGCTTCGGGAGTCATTCTTCCGATTTGGTTTATAATTTTGTGAATTTCCAGTTTATTTCTTTCGCCGATTTCGGCATCTGTAAAATCATGCGCCGGGGTAATTTTAACTGCGCCGGTACCAAACGTGGCATCTACGGCAAAATCAGCGACAATCGGAATTTCTCGTTCCACTATAGGCAAAATAAGAGTTTTGCCGACAAGCGGTTTATATTTTTCATCTTTTGGATTTACCGCCACCGCGGAATCTCCAAGCATTGTTTCTGGTCTGGTCGTCGCCACAGTGACAAAACCCGAGCCGTCTTTAAGTGGATATTTTATATAATAAAGAGAAGATTCGGCTTCTTTGTATTCGAGCTCAAGATCTGAAAGGGATGTAGCGCAACGGCTGCACCAATTAACTATTCTTTCAGCTTTATACATCCATCCTTTTTTGTGATAATGAAGAAAATTTTCTTTAACAGCTTCTTGATAGTTTGGATCCATGGTAAATCGCGTCCGTGACCAATCCATTGAAGCGCCGAGTTTTTTAAACTGATTTAAAATTATATGTCCGTATTTTTCTTTCCATTCCCAGATTTTTTCAAGAAATTTTTCTTTTCCTAAATCGTGCCGATTGATGCCTTGTTTTTTTAAATCTTTTTCAACGACGTTTTGAGTGGCAATTCCTGCGTGGTCTGTGCCCGGAAGCCAGAGCGTTTTATAACCTTCCATTCTTTTTTTGCGGACTAGAATATCTTGGATAGTCGCATTTAAAGCGTGTCCCATATGCAGAGAACCGGTAATGTTTGGCGGGGGAACGACTATCGTGAAAGTTTTATTGCTGTTCGGATTATCAGCCCGAGGCTGATGCGCCTCTGGCGTAAAATACCCCGATTTTTCCCAAAGATCGTAAATTTTCTCTTCAACATCTTTCGGGTTATATGGTTTATCAAAATTAGCGTTCATAATTTATTTTATTCCTTGCGCAAAAACTTCCGTTTTTGTCGAGTCGGCTTTAGTGATATCTATTAATTGTGTTAGGGGAGCAGGCATAATTTTTTTTAGTGCGTTAATATATTCTCTGGTTTTTACATCTAATTTTCCGGACGTCGGGCTGATTTTTGCTTTTTGTTGGTATTGCATAAGCGCTGTTTTAGTAGTTTGGTCAAAATCGCCACTTGCTACATTTATAGAAAATCCTTCACCCCTAAGAAGTTCTTGTAATTTTTTGACGTCGTCTCCAGTTGAGCCGAGAGTCAAATCTTGTTGAAAGTCATAATAGATTAAATCGTTTTTAGAATCGGACAAGGAAATAGTTTTAGGAAAATTTATTTTAAATGCCTTTTCGCTAAAAGCGGGGATGTTTTCAAGCTCGGTTTTTGAAGCGCCGATTTTTATTCCATTGGGGTTTGCGATAACGGATGATATTAAAATTTTCGACAGAACAAACGCTTCATTATTTTGCGCAAAACCGGTTACGATAACTCCGCCGTCTTTCGCTGTCGAAGTTTTGACTTCTCTAAGCCGGACGCTTGGTTGTGGAAATTCACTTTTTATTTTCCAATTAATATCAGTTGTAGAAACTAATACTTTTGTAATTGAATCATATGGGACATCGGCTATTGCAACGATATGATTTATGCCACCGGCATAAATCTGCGAAATTTCGGCAATATGAACAAATTCCAGATCAACTTTATTATAAAGGTCTAAATAATAATAAAAAAAATCTGCGCCGTAATTTATGTTGAGATTTTTTAATTCAAAATAAAAAGCTGTAGTTTTTTTATCCGGGTCGGCAGGGAAGTATTTAATTTGATTTTGATCAACTTTTAAATTAAAAAGTTCTCTTATTTCGCAAGCCGGACATGGACCACCGCAATCAATGCTTGTTTCGCTTTGATTTTGCTTTCCGTCAGAGCAGGTTGGCGCTGGTTTAATAAAAGTATTATAAATACCAAAAAGTATAAAAAATAAAATAGCTGCGTAGCCCGAACCATAAATAATTTGTTTAGTAAGTCTTTTTCCGTTCATAAAATAAATAATATCATAAAAAAAATATAAAAAAAAGCCGGCAAACCCTACTTTCCCACCCCGCGAACGGGGAAGTATCATTGGGACCGCGCACTTTCACCTGCCTGTTCGGGATGGAAAGGGGTGGGGCATACGCGGCTAAATCACCGGCTAATTATTTTTAATTATTTAAAACAAGAAGCATTAATGGATTAGAGACATCGACTTATTAGTATTTCTTGGCTAGTCATTCAATATCAAACTTCAAATCTTCAATCTCTGGCCGAAACCTTTAATTGTCAATAATCAATCCTTAATTAAATGATGTTCACGCATTGCTGCGTTTATACCTAAAACCTATCAACGTAGTAATCTTCTACGAGTCTATAACGACGCCTAATCTTGGGTGGGGCTTCGCGCTTAGATGCTTTCAGCGCTTATCCCTTCCAAACATAGCTACCCGGCGTTTCACCTGGTGGCAAAGCCGGTAGACCAGAGGTTTGTTCAACCTGATCCTCTCGTACAAGGGTCAACTTCCCTCAAGCGTCATCGCCTGCAACAGATAGAGACCAACCTGTTTCACAACGGTCTGAACCCAGCTCGCGTGCCCTTTTAATTGGCGAACAGCCAAACGCTTCCGACCTTCTCCAGCCGGGCGCTAGGGCGAGCCGACATCGCTCTTTGTCTATTATTACTAATAGTGTGGACTATATCTTCACCCCGCTAACAGCGGGGGCTGACGTGTAAACTATTCTAAAAAGAATAATTTTGTCACTTGCGTGACAAGTCTCTACGGGGTCACTCCGACGCAATGTCGGAGGACTTCCCACGGCATCGTCCATAATTATTATGGAGTTCACCGTTATAAGTCAGATTTATAATTCAACCGTTTTATTTTCGGGTATAACATTACTGTTATAGCACCCCAATGCTATTAAGGTGCCGAGCGTGGTCGTCGATATGGACTCTCGGACCACACCAGCCTGTTATCCCTAGGGTAACTTTTATCCGTTATCTTCGGCCTTTCTATAAAGTGCCGTCGGGTCACTAAGTTCTACTTTCGTACCGGCGCGGCTTGTAAGCCTTGCCGTTAAGCCGGCTTGTGCCTTTACACGACGTGCGCGATTTCCATCCGCGCTTAGCCGACCTTAATAAACCCCTCCGTTACTTTTTGGGAGGGTTCCGCCCCAGAAAAACTGCCCGCCAGACACTGTCCCCGAACGTTTTTGCCGTTCAGGTTAGACTTTAAAATTTTAAAGATGGGTGTTTCATTGTTGCCTCCACTCCGACCGAAATCGAAGATTCAAAGGCTGCCCACTACGCTACGCATCAAAATCTTAAAACCAATATCAAGCTACAGTAAAGCTCCTAGGGTCTTTTCGTCCCGTTGCAGGTATCCCGCGTCTTCACGGGAATCGCATTTTCACCGAGCTTCTCGTTGAGACAGTCCCCCAGTCGTTACGCCATTCGTGCGCTTCAGAACTTACCTGAAAAGGAAATGCGCTACCTTAGAACAGTTATAGTTACTGCTGACATTGACGAGGGCTTCGGGCAGTGAGCACCCCGCATTGCTGCGGGGCACCCCCACCTTTAACCTTCTCGCATCGGTCAGGCGTCACCCCCTATACATCCTCTTACGAGTTCGCAGGGAGCTGTGTTTTTGTTAAACAGTCGCCAGGGTACTTTTGCTGCGGCC
>CAYRXZ010000010.1:0-14341 GCA_964428615.1 uncultured Candidatus Saccharibacteria bacterium
CACACATACTCTCTTTTTGCGATACGACTTTCTCCTAATGAGCTTTTGTTCTTAATAGCACGGGAACATCTCCCGTACTAATTAGTACGGGAGATGTTCCCATTAACATTATCCATCTATTGGACTTCCGGGACATTGAAAACGCTTACTTTTTGCATTGTAACCGACAAAATCGGCTTATCATTAGCGTCGGTTTTTGTTCTGGCAATAGCATCCGCAACATCCTGACCGGAAAGAACTTTGCCGAAAATAGTGTAATCATGAGACAACGCCTGATCTGCCACCATAATAAAAAACTGACTGCCATTGGTGTTTGGTCCTGCGTTTGCCATCGCAACGGTTCCTTTCACATAGCCCTGTTTATATGAGTCGGTCTCCGGGTTAAGTTCGTCCTTAAAAGAATAACCGGGTCCGCCCCTGCCAGTACCGGTCGGATCTCCGCCCTGGATCATAAACCCATCTATTACCCTGTGAAAAATTAGATTATCATAAAATCCTTTATTTGCAAGAGTGATAAAATTCTCAATGGTTTTGGGCGCGTCTGCGTCATAAGTTGAAAAACGGATTTCGCCCATATTGGTTTTGATAACTATTATGTGGCTCATATTTTTAACAGCAGAAGCGTTCCCCTCTTCGGGGCTGGCCTGCGAATTATTATTAATATCTTCCGGCTTACTTGATTGTTCATTATTCGCTTGATTACTTTGATTATTTTCTATAGAAGGTTCTTTTTCCTTCTTGCCGGGAAAAATCAAAATTAAAACCGCTAAAATCACCAAAATAATCGCGCCGATAATTATATATTTTTTGTTCATAAATGTAGATTGAGCTTGTTCGGAGCTAAGCTCCGAACAAGCTCCTGCTAACTCATTAATTATTTTTTTCGTTTTCTAAATATGATTATAACTAAAATGAAAAATAATAAGCCATAAAGCGAAAGGGCTAAAAGAGGATTAACTATATCAAAATATCCTCCTCCTTTTATAATTACATTTCTCAAAGCGTCAACAGAATAAGTCAAAGGCAAAATTTCAGCCACTGCCCGGATATAAGCCGGCATACACTGAATGGGAAAAAAAACGCCGGAGATAAACATCAATGGAATAGCAATAAAATTGGCAATGGCGTGGGATTCAAATTCCGATTTTCCTATAATAGACGCCGCAAGCGCCAAACCTATAAATGGCAAAGCGGTAAAAATTTCCAACAAAATAACCAACCAAACAGATCCGCCGATGGCTATGTTAAACAAAACATTTCCGGCAATTAAGACCAATATGCCAGAAACAGACGCTAAAACAATATATGCCAAATATTTGCTGATTAAAAAAAGCCAAAGCGGAGAAGGCGCGCTCAAAATCCTGTCCAAACTTCCCAACAATCGTTCTCTTATCACCCCTATAGATGCAACGTTAAGAGAAATAAACATTATGCCTATGGCAATAATTCCCGGAAAAAGATAGCCCACAAAACCGGAATCCTGATCATAAATATTTTTTCTGTCCGCTGGAACACTACCGTCTCCCCTTAGCTTGTCCAACACCGCATTAAAAACAGGTCCTTCCGCCAAAGGGTTGGAATTATCCACCACAATTGAGGTCTTAACTTCATGGCCGGACATCGCGGAATAGACACCCAGCATATAATTTCCCGATTTTACCATTTCCTCCATATCGGAATAGCTTCCCTTTTGGACAGTTAAACTAAAATCTTCGGAAGTAAGCTTTTTTTTGAGCGACTCAATAATTGGTTGATTATTACTGTCTTCCACTATCAATACAGGAGCGTGTTTTATTTCCAAAAATCCACCGGGAAAAGAAACGCCAAAAACCACTAAAATAGTAAAAGGCAAAACAATCCAGAAAATCAAACCGGCCGGCTTTCTGCTTACAACCAAATATTCCTTAATTATATTCCTCCAAATAATTTTCAGATATGTCATAGCTTGAAATTACCCCCACCTCTCCTCCCCCACTTCGCCAGGGCTTCAAGGGGGAGGAACGAGGAGAGGGTATTATCTCCATTTGTCTCCGTTCGCTTATCTCCACATTATCTCTATCTTTTATTTTGTTAAACTTAAATAGACATTCTCAAATCGGCTTTTGCTTTTTTCTTGAGAAATGTCATAAACATCGCCAAAAACCTTTTTCCTTAATTCATCCGGTTTGCCAAAACCCACCAGTTTGCCTTTATTCAAAATTATTACTTCGTCGCATTCGTCCGCTTCTTCCATATAATGAGTGCTTACCAAAATCGTCTTGCCCTGATTTTTTAAATCTCTAAACAAATTCCAAAATTCTACTCTAATAGCCGGATCAAGACCAATAGTCGGCTCATCTAAAATAATAATTTCCGGATTGTGCAACAAAGAACATGCCACGGCCGTTCTCCGTTGATACCCCCCGGAAAGTTTTTCTATTCTCTGTTTTTTTTGATTTTTTAGCCCTAATTTTTCCAACAAATCATTAATATTCTGATTTAGCAATTTCTTTTTATAAATTCCGTATATTGCCCCGAAATAATATAAATTTTCATAAACAGTCAAATCCGGAAACAAAGCATTTTGTTGGGGCAGATAGCCAAGCATTTCCTGAATTTTTGATAAATGTCGGGCAGGATTTATCCCGTTTATTTCCACTTCCCCGCCAGTCGGTATCAATAGCCCGCAAATCATCCGCATTGTTGTTGTTTTGCCCGAGCCATTAGGACCAACCAATCCCACAATGCTATTTTTCTCAATAGATAAATTCAAACGATCCACCGCCAAATTACCATTATATCTTTTAGATAAAATTTTAGTCGTTATTATCGCCATATTATTTAATCTCAAATTAAGGTATCAATTACGGCGGGAACATCTCCCGTCACGATTGACGGGAAATACTCCCGTCATATTGATGATATAATTATCGCAGATCAACACCATGGTTTTAAGATTTTCGTTTTGGTTTATAATTCATATTTTCCATTTTACCAAAAAATAATTTTTCCAACAACCTCAATTTCCCACACCAGTTAAGAGATTTTGCCCAAATCGTTATTTATTACAACGGGTTGTAGCGCCTCGATTTCTTCCTTATATTGCATATCTGGTATGGTATTTAATAAAAAAATCTTCTTGTTATTAACATATGCCTGTCCCATTTCTATTAAGGTGTTGCCTCCGATATAATTTTTTATTTCATTTTTATCAAAATTCAAAACCAAAACCGCATCGCTGTTGATAATTTCATTGTAGTAATACTTAAAATAATCATACTCAATTTTGACTTTGGCGTGTTCCTTTTGCATTCTCTCCCACAGATCTTTCATTTGTCCGCTTGCTCTCGCGACATAATGTTCGTGCAATTCACATTCATGCCCTAACGCTTTCAATTTATCTCTATACTCGACCATCTTTTTGCAAAAGTGCGAACTACCAATAATTGCTATTTTCATATTTTTATAAAATTTAACTTAAATTATTATTTTTTATAACCTATTTCATATAGCATTTCAATTATGGTCTCCAACGGAATACCCCCTAAAATATTATAATAGCTTCCTTCTATTCTCTTAATAAAAGAAGAACTTATATGTTTTATCGGATCATAGCCCAGGGCGTAAGTATTGAAATAAATATCTTCGTTAAGATATTTATTAATTTCTTCTTCAGAAAAATTTCTCATAAAAACATCTGTTTTAATAACTTTTGAAATCATTTTGCCTGAAGTTATATTTATCATATAGATTCCAGTATAAAATTGATGGTTGTTTCCAGAAAGGGATTTTAATCTCTTAAAATCTTCATCCTTTGATTTTGGCTTTTCAAGAATTTGACCGTTAAAATAGCCAACCGAATCCATCCCGACCACGATAGCATCCGAATAATTTCTCGCCACTGCTTCGGATTTTAATTTTGAAAGTTGCCTTACTAATTCTTCTGGATTCTTTCTCTCCATTTGAGATTCATCAACCTTACTTCCCTCCGCCTCAAAGGGAATTCCTAAATATCCAAATATTTCCCTGCGATACGGAGAAGTTGTGGCTAAAATTATTTTAGTCATATTCAATAATATATTTTTAATTATAATAAATTTTCCATTCAAAGCCCTGATTTTCAAATTCCTTTTTTAATCTTACCTTAACAATATCTAAAATAGGTTTCAACTGCGGAAATTCCTTTACTGCATTATCCGCATATTTTGCCGTAAGTTCTGCTTCCGCGTTGTCTTCTTTTGCCATATAATTAACGCTCAAAAGATGAATAAGGGCTTCTATTTTATTTAATGCTCGAGCATACTTTGCCTCCGGGGTTTTAGATTCTTCAAACTCTATCCATAAATCATAAATATTTTGTCCTGTTTTTGAAATTTTATCTCTAATAGTCCTCATGGCATTTTCCTCCATCTTGTATTTTTGTTCTTTGGTTATTTCTCCAAGAACTATTCTATACGAATCAACATCCCCAACAATTGATTCGGCTAAATCGTGAACTATACATATTCTGACTGCGTGATAAAAATTTATATCTTTAATTTCTCCTTCTAAAACAGAAGCCATAAAAGCTAATTTCCAAGAATGATCTGCAGAACTATCTCTTACTCTTTCTGGACAAGTACTATATCTGAATATTTTTTTAAGAGATTCAATCTCAATAAAAAAAATTAATCAATTTTTCTAAATCATTCATAATTAAATAGTTTTTAAAAATTCTCAGATACTTTTATACCGCTCTTTAAATATTAAATAAATTGTATTACATATAGTCCCTTTTGCTTAATTTCCTCTGCCTGACCGAATTTATCAATATCAAATTTCAAAATATAATTCGGCTTAACTTCCAGCTCTCGACCGGTATATTCTTTCGTATTTGGGTCCCATTCCCGCAGAATAAGAGTATCGCCCTCTTCTATTTCGAAATCAGCTAATCTTAGCTCAAATTTCTTTTTACCCGACTTAACAAGCTCAAAATATTCTGACCAAATTTTCTTTTTTATTATCGCCATAAATTTTTAATATCTCTTACTAATTCCGGAAATTCAACCTGATTAAAATGCCCCCTATTTTTAATACAGCTATTATTGCTTTGGGAATGGCTTTTTTATATTTTTCATATTCAAAAAATAGTAAAAATATCGCTAACTCTGTTTTTTTATTAAATCAAGTTTCTTATCCCGGCGCCAACTCTTGATTTCAGATTCTCTTTGTCTCCCCTCTTTTAGTGTTTTAAGTTCTTCCGAATATCGCAGAATAACTGGTCTGCGAATTTTAGTATAATGCGCTCCCCTCTTAGATTCGTTATGCTGTTTTATTCGTTTTACTAAATTATTAGTACAACCAACATACAAAGAATTATCGGCGCATTCAAGAATGTAAGTATAGTATGGCATTATTTTAGACCCTTCGGCGCCCTTCAGGGTTCCTTAGTGTCTTTTCTTTTTTGTATATTTTTCAAGGGAGAGAATGAAAGGCCCTTCGTCGTCCCTCGCTTACGCTCGGGATTCCTCAGGGTCTTTTCTCTTTTGTACAAAAATTGTATCCGGCACTTCGGCGCCGGACGAATTTGATTTATATATAATTAATGTTCAAATTCGGCTGCCCCTTTTGGACGAACTTAGAACTTTTGACTGGCGTACAATGCGGGTAGAATTAGACGCATTAGTCTCAACTTTTAATATCTCTCTATAATTGATAATCAACCGCATTTCTTTTTTATTTTAAAAAGACTTTCATTCCTTGATAAATCAAAAAGGTCAAACGCACAAACAGTATGATTTTCTTCTAATCCAGCTTCGCCCCTTGTTAAAAGCGGAATATATCCGCATTCTTTGCATTCTTTTAATAATATAAAAATGACATTTATTGAAAGGGTTTTACTGAAAAGGGCAAAACAAAAGGGATTGCCTTTTTCAAGAGTAAGCCCAGTTTCTTCATTAAAATAGTTAATATAAGTTTTACTCCTAAAAATAGTAATCTTATCGAAATTTTCTGCGATTTTTATAATTTCTTCAAATACTTCTTTTAGCAAATCGTTAAATATAAAATCACAGTTGCGTCTTTTTAATTCCTTTACCGACTGTATAAATCTCCTATTAACAAAACATTTGTCCCTAATTTGTTTTTCTGTAAGCATAAAGATTTATAATCCAAAAATCTTATATGCCTCTTTTTGGGTTTTAGGCAATTCGTCTTCTGGCATAATTTCTTCTGTTTTCTTTCTTTTACCAATACCAATGGCTACCGACCAGTCCAATGCCTCCTGCTCATCAAATATAAATTGGTATTTTGTTTCTTCTGATTTGAGATTAGGACATAAAACTATGCTCTCATCTTTTTCTGGTAATTTTTCAATTTCTTTAATATCTTTATGGTCTTCTTCTCTTAGAGCCATAGCAGACTTTTCTCCATTTTCTTTTACAACATACTCTAATTGTGATTTTGCTAATCCCAAAGCGTATTTAGTATCTTCGTTGTTTATCTCAAAAGTATTAAACGCTTTTTGTCCTTTTGTGCTAATGATAAATTTTTCAAATGGCTGAGCACCAGTAGTGGTAATAAAATCTGCAACTTTAAGGTCATTCAATTGGGTATAAATCTCTTTGTTAAATCTCCCGTGTTTATCTTTGTATGCCTCTGTGTAATAGGCTTGTAATCCTAATTTTCCCTGTACTAAATCCTTAAATTTCCATAAAAGCTTAACAGTTTTCATTCTGTCTAATTCAAATCCATATTTTTGAGCAAAATAAAATAAGCCCAAAACAATAAACTCATTAGTATATTCTTCTTTGAGCTTTTTCAGGGAGACTTCTTTATTTTTTGTATCTACTGCGAGCATTATTAAAGATTTTTTAGATTATCCATAAGCCCGTCTAATCTAACTTATAACTTATTTTATTATACCAAATCCTGTCAATACTTTCACCTGTGAATAACTTTATAGCATACTAAGACAATGAAAGTCAATCCGAAGATTAGATTTTTTTATTTAACAATGATTTACTTTTTTATTATATTATTCTAAACTAATTAAATAAAATTACAATTTATTAAAAATGGTCTTAGATAACTATAAAAGTATCATTGATGAAATAGTCGCTCAAAAAGACAAAGAGGAGAACCCTGAAAAAAAGAAAAGTTGGGAGGCTTTTGAACTTAATACCAGACGACTTGATAGAACTATTGAAATCCAAAACAGGATAAAATTACTATACAAACAAAATAGATTTATTGAGTGCATTTGTTTTATAAGCCAGTTTGTTGAATTTAAGTTAAAAGAGTTTATTAAATCGTATATTGATTTATCCTTATTGACTGACAAAAAGATTAAAGTTGAAAAAAACTGGCAGGAAAAACCATTAGGGGCTCTAATAAATATCGTTAAAAAAGAATGTATAAATAACACCGATTTAATTCAAAAATTAAAAGATTTTAATAATTTACGAGTAAGGACAATACATAAAATTTTTGATGTTAATTATCAGATACAAGAAATTGAGCAAGAAACAAGCCGATATTTAGGGACTAACGACTATTATGAAAATATAATAAATCCTATACAAAGATACTCTACAATAATAACAAAAGAAATTTTTGACTATAAAGCCAACTTTGAGCCAGTGCCAGAAGAAAGTAAAATTATCGTTTCTAATTTATTACGAAAAATGGAAGAAATTGACCCATTATTAAAGAACGAAGAATTAAAAAAACATATAAAAATAAAATTGCCAGATGAACGATAAAATAATTAACAATTTAGAGCGATATTATAAGGGTTTTATAGACCAGCAGGATAACTGGGCTTTTTTCTTAGGATTGGCTTATTATGTAGATTTCGTTTTAGAAACACCCGAGACGAAAAAAATTACTGATTTATTAGTCCAAGAAAGAATAAACGAAGAAAATAAAACAAAAAAGCTGGGAGACGGGCTGTTAAAAGAAGTAAAACCAGTAAAAGAAATTTTGTTTAAGAAAATAAAAGACGCTGGCATTTCTTACCCTGAATTGAATTATGAAATACAAGATTACGAAGAACACGAAAGCGGTAAAGCCGTAAGTAGCAACCCTCTCCCAGTAATGCTTGCTGAATGTGTGCACGATATTATATGGAGCTTATCTCAAAACGGGCACAAGGAACTAATTAAAGATTTTATCACCGAAAGACACGGCATTGTTTATATTGATAAACACGAATTTTCTAAAAAATGGAGGGCATACGAAAAGCAAAAACAAGATTATGCAGACAAGAAAGAAATCGCTTTGTGGGGGCTTTGGGGATACATTTGTTTTGCCTATGTAGCTGTTTTGAAAGCAGACGAAGAGCTTGCAAAAATAAAAAAAGATAGGGCAAACTGGTTTAGAATTCTTAATCTTCGTGGATATTTTGGAGAAATGAAAGAAATAAAAGAGGGAGAAACAAACGATATAATTGAGTTTAAGAAAGAAAAATATAAATCGCACGCAACAATAATTAACAGCTATCTGATAAAAGAATTAAGTAGAGACGAAAGATTAGAGGCTCTGCAAGCCCTTACAGAGAAAACAGATGAAGAGATTAAAGAAATAATGAGGGGCAGTATTGATAATGTGTATGTGCCGTCGTCTATTTATCATAAAGCAAAACAGGAATTGGATTTTAGAAACACCGAACGAAATAATAAAAAAGAACCATTAGAAATTTCTACCAATGAAGTTGTGCCAGACCGAACCGCAGAGATAGAAAGACAAATAAATGAAGCAAGAAAATGGGAAGCCGACAGAGCGTTAAAAGAAAAACAACACAAAGAATTATTAAAACAAAACAGAATTTTAGCTACAAAAGAAAACAAGTATATCCACGCCATTGATACTATTATTGAAAGGGCAGGTTTAGGCAATGAAAATTTTAGCATTGATTATTATTATTTTAATTTTGAGGACAGAATGGACGCCTCAAAAATGTTAGAAAAATTTTTATTAGAATTACAGAATAATGGTTGTTTTGAAAAATACATAAGGACAAATTATGCGAGAGGCGTGAGGTTTAGTTTTATAAAAAATAACATAATAGAACTTAAAAAATTTAGGAAAAGTTTAGAAAACGGAAAAATACAAAAGGGAGAGAGGTTTGATAACAAACAAATTGAAAAAATAACGCTAATAGAATTAAAAAATGGCAAATATCTGCTTGCTGTTAATGATGATTATAAGAGTGTTAAAAAGATAAGAAAATCTAAATACTACCCGATTTTTATTGAAGAGGTTTCAAAAAGGGAAATTCTTAACAGAACCGATAACCATATAATTTCAGACGAAATGGCAGAGTATTTTAACACCAATAAGAAGTGCATTATTTATATGAATGGTAAATATCCCCTAAAAACTATTTTTACGGGCAACGAGGACGAAAGAGAAATTAACTGGGAGGTAAAAACGGAAATAATTGACGAAGCCACTTATTTAAGACAAATAAAAAAGGTAAATAAAAAATAACTTACCAAACTTACCAAAACTTACCAAGCATTTTAGAAATTAAAAAGCCGAAGCAAATCGGCTTTTTTGTTGCTTATTGTTAAGGTTGAGGTAAGTTTATATCTTGTGAGAAAATTGGGGCAGAGCCACGAAATAAAATATGAAAGCCGAAAGCCCCGACGAAATAAAAAACGAAAATATAGACGAGGAGGACGACTTTGAGGCACAACAAAACCTGCTGGGATTTTTTAAGTTGCTTTTGGAGGTTGATATGGAGCTTGACCCGAACTTTTACAAAAGAGAGAAAATTAGGCAGGAGAAAGAAAAACTAAAAAGGGAAACCAAGAAATAATCCTATGCCTAAATATAATATAAACTTAATTTCGGCAAGGAAAAGCTATCTAATAAAAGAAATAGCGGCTCTTGTTGAGCGTTGACGGGAAAACTTGCCGCCGTTGGATTAAATACGAGAGCTTAATGACTATTGAGGGGATAAAACCATTTTTAATTACGGGAGCAGAGCTAATACGCTTTATAAAAGATAAGCGGGAAAAAGGTAAAATCCCTATAAAAGAAAATGAGTTTTATTGCTTAAAATGCCGTAAAGCCGTTATAGCAAAAACTGGGAGCGAGCAAACAATAGAAACTGGCAAAACGATAGGAAAAGATAACCACAAGCTATTTAGAAAAACTGGCATTTGCGAGTTCTGCGGGACAAAACTAAATAAGTATTCAGGGGTATGCCAATGAGATTAAATAGTTATTTATTCTTTCTCGTAAATGTCCTATTCAAACTATTAAGCAATAAAACAACAAAAATATGAAAACAACTTATAAAAACGAGCAGTTAAAAAGAAAGTTTTATGAATGGCTTAGAGGCTATAAACAATTTTCTCCCAAAACCATTAACCGCTACGAAAATGCAATTTGGCTATGGGAGGATTTTACTGATTATAAAGATTTTGCCAGTTTTAATGAAACTATGGCGATTAAATTTACGGACTGGCTAAGAAGTAAGAAAAAAGCCAACTCGCAAGAGAATGTTAGCCTAACTTATTGCTATCATACTTTGCGTTTTATAAAGCTGTTTTTTGACTGGCTATCTAAGCAAAAGGGTTATAAAAGGATAGATACTAATGCCGTTGATTTTCTCCACTTAACAAAAAAAGAAACACAGGAAGCCATACAGCCGAAAAATATAAAATGCCCCGACTTGCAAGAGGTTAAAAAGGTTATTGAGAATATCAAGGGAGATACAGAAATTGAAATGAGGGATAAAGCATTGCTCTCGTTAGCCGTTATGACTGGGGCGAGAATTGAAGCTATTATGACGCTCCCAATGAAAAGTTTTGACCGAGAAAAGCAGATTTTATACCAAGACCCGAGTTTGGGAGTAAAAACAAAAAACTCAACAAATATAACCTCTGTCTTAATCCCCTTTTTCTACAAAGAAGCTCTAAATTATTTTTTGGAATGGTATGATTATTTAGAAAAACAAAGAAAATTTACGCCAGAAAATCCCATATTCCCCGCTACCAAAATTGAAAACGGAAAAGATAATATAAGTTATTACAACACAGGAAAGGTTGAGCCAGTTTTTCTAAAAGCCCAGACAGCATTAAGAAAAATCTTTGAAAAGAGATTTACAAACGCAGGCGTTAATTATTATCACCCGCACACTTTCAGGCATTTGTTAGTTAGGCAAATATCAAGGTTGCCGCTTACAGAGGAGCAGAAACGGGCGTTTAGCCAAAATTTCGGGCATAAATATACTGGGACGACTTTCGGCTCTGGCGGATATGGGAGATTTGAAACAGATAAACAAATAGAGATTATAAGAAATGTTGATTTTGAAGGAAAAAATGTAGAGGTTAAATATAGTTTTAGCAAAAAAGAATTAGCCGAGTTTATCAAGGAAACGATTAAAAATAACGATTTAAATAAATAATTCACAGATTAGCTCTTGTCAACTATTGTTAAATAAGATATAATGGTATAATAACTTAAAAATTAACATTAAAAATTATGACAGACGAAACTGAAATAAAGCCCGAAGAACCAATTTGGAAAAAATGGTGGTTTTGGGTAATAGCTATTTTTGTTATAATTTTTATTGCTTCTGCTGGTGGTGGCGATAAGAAAGAAATTGCACCGATAGTAGAAAAATCAGCAATAGAAAAAGAGGCAGTAGAAGAAAAGCCAAAAGCAGAACAAGTAAGAATAGAACAAGAAGAAGCGGAAAAAAATTTAAAAGATTTTTTAGAGATTTTTGTAAAATCAGGATTGATAAAAAATGCAGAAACTGGAAAAATCTATGTTTCTAATGCTTGGTTCACTTTGGATGTTCCTTTTAAAGAAAACTTCTTAACTTTGGCTTATACTATATTGAAAAATGCAACAGGCTCGGGTTATATTGAAGTAAGGCATTATCAATCTAACGAATTACTTGGCAAGGCTACAGTTTGGAGTATTGAAGTAAAAAGATAAACTTAGGGACAAAATAGTAATACTAATGAATAGATACTAAAAATAAAATCGGCAAAAAATTATTAAAAATTGACTTAAAAATTATGAGAGAAAAACAAACATTAACAGACGAAGAAAAACAAAGAATAGAGGAAGAAGAGAGAGAAAGAGAGCAGGCGAGAAGAAAAATAAAAAAAGAGGAGGAGGAAAATACAAACTCTCTATATAGCAGAAGCGAGTATGCAAAATATATAATTCTCGGTCTTTTATTGCCGATTGTCGGAATAATAGTTGGAATTGTATTTATGATGAAGTCCGACAAACAGGCAAGAAAGATGGGAGAAACCATTTTATGCTGGAGTATTATATTTATGATACTTTTGGGAGTTTTATTCTCCTCGTTTTTATAGGAAATTACCACGATATAGCTATCATAAATAAATTAAGCAAAAATTAAAAAATAACTTAAAAATTATGGAAAATCAACAACCATATTCACAACAAACCGAGAAGTCCCAAAAATCAATCTGGAAAAAATGGTGGTTTTGGGTAATCGTTATTTTTGTAATAATTATTGTTGCTTCTGCGGGTGGAGACGAGAAGAAAGAAATTACACCGATAGTAGGAGAACCAACGACAAAAGCAACGACCGAAACAAAAGTTGAAGAAACAATAAAAAAATCAGATTTTGCGATTACCGCCGAAGAAATATACGCAAATTATCTAAAATGTCAAAAAGACTTTTCGGTTGAAGATTTGCTCCGACAGAAATATGATGGCAAGATTGTGGAAATAACTGGCATAGTTGATGGAAAAAAGGATTATTACAAAGACACAATCGCTGCTAAAAATGGAGTTGATGTGAGTGAATTTATAGACGAGAATAAACGCTACGAGATTTGCTTAGCTGATAATCAGGGGCATTCTTGCTTATCCTATGTATATTCTTCCAATCCTCAGTTAATAGATAAAATAAAACAGGGCGACAAAATATCGGTAATAGGTCAATGGGAAAATAGTAGTGGTTCGTGTGGTATTCCTAACCTAATAAATAGTGAAATACTAACAAACAAATAATAAGAATAAAAACGGCAAAAACTAAAAAAATGACAAAATTATTAGCAGAGCCTTTTATTCAAAAATCCGTTATAGATTACTTATCAGAGACCAAAGGATTTACCAAACCAGTAAAGCCAACTGGGTTAAGGGAGCACGGGGTTGATATAAAAATGAAACAGAAAAATTATGGCAGTTATTATTTGGTTGAGTGCAAGGGAGACCCGAGCGAAAGCGTTAAGTCGCCAGAGGGTAGCAGAAATAGTTGTATGAACTCCGCACTGGGGCAGATTATTACAAGAATGCACACGGAAAGAAAATCGCCTTATGGTGGTTATAGTTATGGTATTGCATTCCCCCACTCTTTCAAAAAAAGAGTATTACAAAAAATTCCTTATTATGTTTGTAAAAAATTAAAATTAACTATATTTATAGTAAATATAAAAGGCGAGGTTGAAGAATACAATTATACAAAATTAAAAACTATTCAAAAAAATTAAAAAATATGGATAAAAAAATACAACAAACACTCCAAATTTTAGAAGAATGTGCGTCAGAAAAGAAACTTATAAACTATAATGTTTTATACAAACAAATTGGATTAAATACGGAAAATCCAGCCGATAGAAATACGGGGTCTAAGATTTTAGGAGAAGTAAGTCGCATTACTTTGGAAAAAAATAAAACTATGCTTTCCTCTATCGCCACGCTGAAAGAAAATCAAAGTCCTGCATATGGTTTCTACGAGCTTGCAATAGAATTGGGATTATTAAAAAAATCCGCTAACGAGGAAGAGAAATTTGTTTTTTGGGCAAAACAATTTACAAAAGTATTTCAAACATATGGCAAACAATAAAGAGTTTTATCTTGTTGAGGAGTTAGCTGAAAAGCTAAGAGTTTCAACAATGACAATTTACCGCTACATAAAAGCGAAAAAGGTAAAAGCCTACAAAATAGGCAAAGAGTTTAGAATAGACCACGAGGAATTTAATAATTTTCTTAATAAAGTAAAAACAAAAAAATGATAAATCAAGAAAAAATAAAATCTATAAATACTTTTCTTGAAAAATACGGGCTTAAAAAAGCTTGGGCTAATGTTTTGGTAAAAAAAATAAGCAATAGCGGCACAAAGTATAAATACATTTATAATTATTATAGTTGCACCAACTCAAAGAAAATCCACGCTAAAAGGCTCTATATTAACGAGGAGGAGCTGTTTAAGCCAAAATATACGGGGCTTTACGCAAGATAAGGCTCACAGAGGGGCAGAAAGGGCGTTTAATGAGGGGTTTGGAGCAGAGCGAGGAGGCAAAGAGCGAGTTTTTTGACGCTTCAATGCTATCCTTGCGGGCAGAATACGATAAATATGAAAAGAGAAAAAGTAATTTAC
>CAYRXZ010000011.1:0-12184 GCA_964428615.1 uncultured Candidatus Saccharibacteria bacterium
CCACCAGTATTAAACTTTCAGAATTTTTTGATAAAAAAATGACCTTTTTAAGAAAACATAAATATAATATAATCATTGCATTGTTTATTGTGGTTCTCATGGTAGGTTTTATCTTTATAAAAGATGATTTTGGGATTTTGAGTAATAGAGAAAAATTTCAAAATTTTATTGCCAGTTTTGGCGTCTTGGCTCCGTTTGTAGTAATTTCCGCCATTATTATTGAGGTAGTTATTGCTCCGTTACCCGGATTAATACCTGCTGTTTCTGCAGGTTTTATTTTCGGACCGTTTGAGGGTACGATTTATACTTATATCGGTAATATCATTGGGAGCGTTTTAGTGTTTTGGATTTCTAGAAAACTAGGCAGGATAATTGTTTTAAAGTTTGTAGACGAAAAACAATTAGATAAATATGAAGATATAATTACAAAACGAGAAAATATTTTATTAGCACTTTATATTTTTCCACTTATTCCAATAGATATTATTAGTGGAGCATTCGGACTTTCGGCGATAAAATTTAAAAAATTTATCGGGGTAATTGCTATAGCGTTTATAATTCACGTTTTGATTTTGAATTTATTCGGCGATTATCTAGCGCAGCTTTATTTTATGTAAAAAGCGTTTTTTTGGGCGTTATTTCTTTATATTAATAGATCGGTATATTAATACTGGATTTGTTGTATAATGAAATTATTGAGTAATAATTAAATTATTAAAAATATGAAAAAAATCACTTTTAGTTTATTAATTATCGGCTTGGCTTTGCCGATGCTTTCTTTGGCGCAGTTTGTTGATGTTTATGATTCTACCAATGGGCAGACTGGCTCAACAACAAATATTCAAATGAAGGCTGAATTATTTAAAAATAAAATTCAATCTTTGGATATTTATAAATCAATTTCTCCTGTTGCGCCAATTATAGCCCCGATAGCGCCGATGATAAATAATATAATTTCTCCCTTAATAAAAGTTTATCCAATAGAAGATTCTAATATTTATAACATTCCAGGTGTAGCGTTTCCGTCATGCCATATCGGCGATGATTTAATGAGACAATACGATTCTTTTATTTCCGAACTCCAAAACGTTCAAAAAACAAATGATACAGAAAAGGAGAATTTAATAACTCAAAAAATCATTGAGTTGAAAAAACAAATTAGCGCCAGCAAAATCAATTGTGGCGTCGGATCGGGAAGTTCAGCGCCCATACTACAACCCTCAGCCGCGCCGGATACAAGGGTAGAAATAGCATCTTTAGACACGATGCGAATGAGTAAATGTGAAGAAGCTATTCATTGGAGAGAAAAAATAACTTATTATACTAATATGGCCGATTTGTCAGATGCCGATTTAAAAAATCAAACTAATCTTTCAAGAGATAACATAAAAAACACTTTAGTTAAATTGGTGGAAGGTTTAAGAATAATAGAAAATGCGTGCAGCGCGACGGCTACGAGTGCGACTATGCCTGTGCAGGCTATAATAAATGAGCCTATTAGGCCAGTTGGAGTTCAATCTGCCGAAGAAATAATGACATATTATAAGGCTCAGATTGAGAATATAACCGGAACGGAAAACGACTTAAACCAAATTCAAAAACTTAAAGAGCTGAAAAAGAGCAAAGATGAATTAATAGGTGAATTGATTAAAAATAAAAAAGAAATTCAGGCGAGTGAGCTTGGCCAGATTGTGAAAGAAATAAAAGTTAATAAAAACGAAATTATCGCTGACGACGTGTCGGTAAGGATGACGGAAAACAGGATATTTCTTAATATTGGAAGTAGTTCGATAAGCGTTGTTTCGGCGGGCAATAAAATTATTATTAAAGATAAAGATTTAGAGATTTCAACGGATGGCGTCTCAATTTCGGATAACTCTTTAAAAATAGATGGAGTGGAAGTTAAGATTGCCGCCAGCGAGGTGATGGGAAAATTTAACATTGCGCCGGAAACCATTGAATTGACAATCGAGAATTCCCAGCCGGTTTATAAAATGAAAATCGTGGAGCAAAGAAAATTATTCGGATTAATTAAAATTAATGCTCAAAATACGCAGACCGCGGATGCCAGTAATGGCGATTTATTAAATGAAAGCAAGCCTTGGTATTATTTCTTGACGACAAAATACTAAATTTTTATTATCTTAATTGCCTTCCCGTTTATTAGGGCGTCAGCGATTTTTTCGTAAGCAGAATAAAGAATTCTTTGGTATGTACTCTGTGAGGTATGCATTTTTTTAGCTGCCGCTTTTTGCTCCAAATTATTTATATGACGTAATCTATAAGCTTCTATTTCTTCATTTGTTAATTCCACAATTTCAAGAAATCTCATGGGCACGCCCTGGGGTTTAAAATAAGTCACATTTGGATTAAATTCTATTTTTCTGCAAAGTCTTGGTCTTGGCATAACCTATTGAACATTGAATAAGAAAGGGTCTGAAACCTTAACATTTCCGCTTTCATCTATAGCTTCAATTTTACAATAATAATCCATTTTAGTATTTAACTCACTAATAACATGCCCGTGGCTTGTTTGAAAGTTTTCCGTATTAATCTGCATTGAAGAGGAAAAATCAATATTGGTATCATAATATAAAACAGTTTTTGTCGGTTCATCTGTGGTATAAGTAACGGCGGCAGAATATGCGCCAAGATAAGAAATTCTAATATTTGAAATTACCGGAGGGGTAATATCTGTAGGCGATATTGTTGTCTGAGCTTGTTGTTGCGATGATGTTGCTTGCGCTAATAATTGAATTTGTTTTTGTAATAATTCTATTTGTTGAAGTAATGCAGTTATTTGGGTTTGAATCGGATTAGGCATAGCTTGCGATGAAATAATTTCATTAGCTTTTTTCCTTGTTACCGGGCCAAAATATCCGGCAATTGGAATTATATTATGATTTTCTTGGAACTTTTTTACTCCTTCTAATGTAAGTGAAAGGAAATTACCCGTAATTGGCCCTGAGTATATTTTTTGGCTGGTTAAAAAGTTTTGGAGCTTGATAACATCAGAATTATTCTTTATACCAAAATAAAGATCTTCCATAAAAAGCGTTTCCGCCCTAACAATAAAAGTATTTGACAATAAAACGCTAATTACCAAAATTAACAAGTTGATTTTTTTCATATAATTTAATTTATTCTTATATTATTATATAACAAAACTTCGGAAAATGATATTTCTCTGATCGATTATATTTAACAACAATAACAACTCCGACTTATTTTGGGAAATAAGCCGGAGTTGTTGATTTTTATTTTTGCTGTTTTTTTAAGGCAGCTTTTTCTTCACGGATAGCGGCTAATTCTTCTTCAAGTATTTTTTCTTCGTTTTCTAAGGCAGACATTTCATTTTTTGGAGAGATAAATCTTCCAAAGCCGCAACCATAACCAGCCCGGCATCTTTGGCTACGCCCCATTCCGGCGCCGCAGGGACCCATACCCCAGCCTGTACCCGGGCCATAACCTATAGGGCCCATTCCATCAAATTTCGGCATATTTTTGTTTTGTTGATTAATTTTAGAAGGCAACTCGACCTTTGGTTGTTGTCTATTATGAATATATACCCATAATAATAGGTTGTCAAGCTATAATAAAAAAACACCCCCGCGATCGCGGGGGTGTTTTGATGCATGCTTACCAGCTTCTTTCCCTTCGGCCTCCACCGCCAAAACCTCTGTCGCGTCCGCCATCACGGCCTCCGCGGTCAAAGTTTCTAGCTGGACGAGGTTCCATCGGGCGGGCTTCGTTGACTGTAACGGTTCGTCCATCAAGCTCTTTTCCATTCCACATTTCAATCGCTTTTTGGGCTTCATCATCATTAGCCATTTCCACGAAACCGAATCCTTTGGATCGGCCCGTCATTTTGTCTATGATAATTATCGCTGAATCAACCGCGCCGGCCTTACTGAAAGCATCTCGGAGGGAGTCTTCGCGTGAATCAAAAGACAAGCCTCCTATGAATAATTTCTTCGCCATCTAAGTTAATTTTTCTATAAACTAATAAATGTAAGACGACCAACTTCTTAATTTCTTCGGCTTACATTTACGAGCTTACCTACGGAAATAAGAATACTTACGGGAATTATTTTAGCACACAGTGCCAGTATTTGTCAATGGGGTATAATGTGGGAACTTTTTAGGCCAATTTTGCGCGTAGTTGATTATTTAACAATAAAATGTTACTTATTAAATAGCTGTTTTAAGGGTTTAATATGGTAAATTTTGGCGTTTATTTATAATATTCTGCTTTTTCTATAAAAAGAAAGGAGGATGGTTATGTCACGAATTATTTTGGTGTTCCTCTTTATTACTGGGGGGGTATTTGAGCTGGTAGCATTGTCGGTAGTACTTTACGCGATATTTTTTCATGAGTGGGTATTGTCGATTGTGATGGCGTATGTTTTAATGATTGCCTTGTGTGGTATTTTTTACCGGCAAGATAAAAGGCAATTACGAGCAGAACGGCGTTATATGGAAAAACATTTAACGCCATCATGAATAAACAAAACTCAAAAATATTTTTTATCGTATGGCGGACAAGTTTGTATGAAATTGTCCGCCTTTTTATTTTACGATTTAATTTTGAAATGCTAATATTTATTTACGATCGAATGATCGGTTTTGTTGGCCACAATGGAGGATATTAATTCCGGGAGCGAAGTTAAGTAGAATTTTGTTCTGTTTGCGTTTCTGTCGGCTTCGGTAATATTATTTTGATTATAAACGCGCTTAATAAACCAATTGCGGCTCCGGCCAAAATATCGCTTGGCCAATGAACTCCTACAAAAATTCTAGCAATTCCCATTATTAAAACTATTCCTAAAGACCACCAAATAGGCTTTAAGTTCCAATTATTTTGTTTAGCGAAATAGTATAACGTTAAAAATAAAGCGAAGAATGCCGTGGCATGGCCAGAAGGCAAGGAACCGCCCGGATCTTGATTTATAAGCGTTTGAATGGACAAAATTTCAAATGGTCTTTGATGATTATAAAAAAATCTTATAAGTTCGGTTATTATTCCTCGGGACAAAATTACCGAAAGCGATGCTAACGAAAAAAAATAAATTCGTTTAGTGCGGCTTTTTTCTTTAAGTAAAAAATAAGCAGCTAGTAAAATTAAGAAAAATGGGGCATAAGAGGCGAGAAAAATTCCCAGCCAATCAAATAGCCACCATTTAGATGCGAAATTATTAATAAATTGAAAAATTAAAACGTCCATTTATTCAATAATTGTTTCCGGTTGGTAAGTTATTATTTTAGTAATTCTTATTTCTTTGCCTAGGAATTTTTTAATTTTGAACTCAACTGCATTTGGACCGGGCTGAAGCGCAAATTCTTTTTCAAATTTACCGTCATTTTTTGCCAAGACTTCTTCATTATTGATGGTTAGTTTGTCTTGAGGGTTTATTATTCCGGTTAAAACGATTATTTGGTTATTAGAAATAGAATTGTTTTCTTTTGGGTTTGTTATTTCCATTTGGGGATTGCCCAAAAAGGCGCTGAATTGGAAAGCTAAGAAAATCAAAACCGTTAAAACGACTAACGCTAAAATGATTAAAATTGTTATTTTCTTTCTGCTTTTTAAGGCAAAGCGGTTTTGGGGAAGCTTGTCTTCTGCGCCGGAGCTTTTTGCTGGCCAAAAAGAAAGTTCTTGTTTATACGCTTCTAAAATTGGTTCACGCTCTATTTTCAATGTATCAGCGATTTTTGCCAAAAAGCCGCGTACATAAGGGCTAGCCGGTAGCTTTTTTACATCCCCCGAAGCAATGGCTGATAAATAGTGTATTGGAATGTCAGTAACTTCAGAAAGTTTTTTCACATCTAAATTGCGGAGCTGTAGAGCTTCATTAAAAATTTCTTTTAAAGTTTTAAATTCGTTATTGATTGTCATCTAAATAAACTTCTCTTGGTTTTGCGCCGTCTCCCGGGCCAATTATACCTTTTGTTTCCATAATATCAAGAAGTCTTGCGGCTCGCGCATATCCAACCTTTAGTCGGCGCTGGAGAAGGGAAGCTGACGCTTTTTTTGCTTGCTTGACTGTTTCAATAGCTTCTTCAAATAAATCATCTTCTTCGTCGGAAGAAAATTTATCTAAAGATTCCATTGATATTACACCAATGGGTTCGTCACCATTTTCTCCGTTTTCAGAAAAAGTCGGTCCGTCTTCTTTAAACCAAAAATCTTGATTATTTTCGCGTATGAACTCGGTAACTTTTTTTACTTCTTCTTCGGAAATGTATGCGCCTTGAATTCTCTTTGGCTTTGATGAATCCGAAGAAATATAAAGCATATCTCCGCCTCCAAGAAGCTTTTCTGCTCCTGAAGTATCAAGAATTGTTCGTGAGTCTATCTGGCTGGGCAATTGCAGGGCAACCCTGGCACTAATGTTGGCCTTGATCAAGCCGGTAACAACTTCAACAGAAGGCCTTTGAGTTGAAAGTACTAAGTGAATTCCAGTTGCCCTTGCCATTTGCGCTAAACGAACAATTGAGCCTTCAACTTCGCGTCCATAAGAAAACATTAAATCTGCCAATTCATCAATAGCGATTAAAACATAAGGTAATGGTTCTTCGGGTTTTTTCTTATTATAACTTTGGATATCGCGTGAACCGGCCTTAACAAATATCTCGTAGCGCCTTTCCATTTCATTGATTGCCCATTTGAAAACACTAAGAGCTTTTTTGGGTTCAGTGATAACGGGCGCTACCAAATGCGGCATACCTTGGTAAGGTGAGAGTTCGACGCGTTTGGGGTCTATTAAAATAAGCCGTAAAGTTTTTGGGGAATTTCTATAAAGAAGGGAAACTAAAAGTGAATGAATCATAATTGATTTTCCACTGCCTGTCGTACCGGCGACTAATAAATGGGGGAGTTTTGCGATGTCGGAAAAAATCGGTTCGCCATTGACATCTCTTCCTAAAACAAATCCCAATGGGCCAAAACCGGAAAAATCAGGGTAAGACATCAAATTCCCAAGCCGTACTAGCGCGCTGGCCTTGTTCGGCATTTCAATTCCTACAAGCGATTTGCCTGGAATTGGCGCCTCTATTCTTATAGGATGGGCAGCTAAGGCCATGGATAAATCTTGGTTCAAAGCATTTATTCTTGAAAGCTTTACTCCTTCTGCAGGTTTTAACGTGTAGCGAGTAATTTTTGGCCCGATATTTATTTCTCCCATTTCAACTGGAATACCAAAACTTTCCAACGTTCTTTTTATAATATTGGCATTGGCGCGTAAATCGCCCGAAGTGGGTTTTTCAACGGAAGATCTCAAAAGGTCAAGTGGCGGCGCAATATAGCCTTTAGCTTTTAATTTTGAATGTTCAGTTTTAAGATTGATTGATTTTGAAAATATCTTTTGTTCAAATTCTTTAGTTTCAATTTCTTTTATGCCGCCTTTTTCTTTTTGTTCGTCGGATTCGATTTTTTGTCGGCTGTTAGCGGAAGAAATAGCGATAGAAATCTCTTCATCTTCTTTGGTGGTAAATTCTTTTTCACCGGATTTTTTAAAGGGGTTAAATTTAATCGTAAAGTTAAAAGTTGCAAGAAGTGAAACTATTAATGCTACGGCAATAATTATGATTGAAGCAGTATAGCCAAATGGAATTTCTATTGCCCCGATAATTTTCCCAATAATGCCGCCGTTTTCAGTAGAAATAATATCAATTAATCCGAGTCCGGATAAAACAAAAATAGTTGCCCCTAAAAAAGTTAAAGAACGAATTTTTTGGCTTTCCGAAGCGAAAAAAAACCCGCTCATTATAAAAAATATTAAAGGAAAAAGGTAATATCCCCAACCAAAAAGATTTTCAAAAATTTTGTATAAAAAATTACCAAAAGGACCGGCGTTATTGAAGCTCGCTAAAATTAAAATGATTGCCGCACCTAAAAAAATTACAGCTAAAATACTTTTTTTAGTTTCAGAATTAAGACGCGGTTCAAAATTTTTTTCTTCAAATCGTCTTTTTGAGAGATTTTTAAAACTCTTTTGCCGATTTTTCTTAGACATTGTCGTAATCTTACAGCTTTTTGAATATTTTTTCAACCCCGATAGCAAACAAAACACATTACTTTTTGCGGTAATTTTCAAATTATTCCAATATTTTTATATTTATTATTTTTTAGGCGTGAAAACAAATTCTCTTTGGCAAAAAGTGATTATATTCTCGTGTTTTGCTGCTACGGGGCTAGTCTAAACTTTTAACATTAACTCCAAAATCCCAGTTAATCTCTTTATAAGAATGGAGAAATTCGTTTATGTAAATTTTTAATTTGTCGTATTCTTCTTGGGTTTTAGCTTCGAATTTTATCGTTAAATAAGGACCGTTTTGCGAATAGCGGATAACAAACATTGAAGTGTCGGTTTCAAGCCGGACGCCATCGCCGGCGCGTTCATCGTCTATGATTTTCGCGTTTGGGAAATCTTGACGAAGTTTAACGCCGATTTTCTCCATTAAGCCGACTTTTAAGTCATCAGGACAGCCGATTTTTATTTCCGGGCTGGAAATGTATTGGGGGATTAAGGCAATGACTTCCGAGAGAGGTTTATTAATTCTGGAAAGATAATCAAGCAGGCTTAGCATTGAATAAATTCCGTCGTCATGGTTGTAAAAATCCGCCGAAAAGAAAAAATGGCCAGAAAGCTCGCCGATAAAAGCAGCCCCGACCCCTTGGTTCTTTTTTTTTAAAAAAGAATGCCCAGCCCGCCATATAAAAGGCTTTCCGCCATGCCTTATAACTGTTTCCTCAACCGCTTTTGAACAAAGGGTGTTATACATAATTATAGCTCCGGGATGTTTTTCCAAGACGGTTGTTGTGAAGACCGCGGCAAGAATGTCGTTCCAAACGACATTCCCTTTTTCGTCCACGACGCCGATTCTGTCGCCGTCAGGGTCAAATGAAAAACCAATATCGGCTTTTTCTTCCAAGACCTCTTTGCTAAGGCGTTCGGCAACTGCTAATTCTGTCGGGTCGGGCGTGCCGAGAGGAAAAGAAGAATCCAAATCGCAATTTTTTTCTATTGCTTTGCAATTGAATTTCCGCAATAAATCCGGCACAATCGCGCCGGCAGTTGAATTAGAAGGATCAACAACGATTTTGAATCGCTTTTCAAATTTAATTCTTTTTGCGAGGTCGTCAAAATATTCTTCACGGATATTTTTTTCTTCATTTTTACCCGGAGTTTCGGATTTTTCAAAATCGTCTTTTTCCGCCATTTTTTTTAGGAGTTGAATATCTTCACTTCCCATTGTTTCCGAAAACTCGTCGGCGAATTTAAAACCATTATATTGCACCGGGTTATGCGAGGCGCTGACGTACACTCCTCCTTTGCAATTCAGGTAATATTGCGCCCAGTAAAAAGCGCCGATAAGTTCCATCCCAATATCAATTGTGTTTATGCCCGTAAAATTTAATCCCCTAATGATAGCTTGGCTATATTCTGGGCTTGTTGCCCTTGAATCGCGGCCGATTATTGCGTCTTTAATGCCATGGCGCTTGAGCATTGTCCCAAAAATCCTCCCTAAATGTTCGGTTATTTCAGGATTTAAATCTTTTTCAATCTCGCCGCGTAAGTCGTAACCGCGAAATATATAAGGATTTATCTTCATTTTATTATTTTATTATAAACGTTTAATTTCCTCGAATCAACAAAAATCTTTATAGTGCCGTTTTGGTCGGTTCTCAAAATTTTACTACCCAGATTTTTCAGTCGTTCAATAACTCCTTCATTTGGATGGCCGTAAGAATTTTTACCCACTTCAAAAACTGAAATTTTTGGCAAAACCATAGCTAAAAAATTTTCACTTGAAGAAAATTTTGAACCGTGATGCCCGACTTTCAAAATATCGGCTTGAAGATAATCTCCATATTTTTGGATTAAATATTTTTCGGTTTTTTCGCCAATATCGGCGGTAAAAAGCGCTTTAAGGTTTTGTGAAATTAATTTTAAGACAAGACTGTTTTCATTGGTTGAGGTCAGATTTGAATTTATATTTGGGGAAAGCGTTTCAAATCGGTTTTCTAAATATTTTATTTTATCTCCTTCGGCTATAGTAATTATTTTAGTGCTATTTTTTTCTAAAACCTTTTTTAAATCGTCAAAGTTATTTGAATTTTTATTTTCGCCATTAAAAATAAAGGCGCCAACCTTATAACGTTTTACGGTATCAATTAAGCCGCTGAAATGGTCGGATTCCGGATGAGTAAGAATGATAATATCTATATAATGATTAAAGGGGGATATTAGTGAAGATAATTCGGTTGAAACTTTATTCGTAGGACCGCCGTCTATAAGAATTTTAACGCCATTTTGGAAAACAATTAGCTCACTGTCGCCTTGGCCGACATTTAAGAAATAAAGTTCGGTGTTTTTATTCGGCCCGCCGAAAAAAATTTCACCCCAAATAAAAAAATCAAAAATAACCAGAAATAAAATAATTATAAAAATGTATTTTTTGGGCATTGTTGTTCGTTAGATATATCTATATTATAATATAAATATATCTGTGGGAATTAAAGGTCGCTTAAAGAGTAAAAAGCAAAATGAGGTATCTTAATTGGATTCAATTAGTATTGGGTGTTTGGGTTTTTGTTTCTCCGTGGGTTTTGGGATTTTCGGATATAAATATCGCTCTTTGGGGCAATATTATTGCTGGCGCCCTGATATTGGTCATTTCTTTGTGGGAGATTTTCGGTAAAAGTCCGTCTTCTTTATAATAGACGCCTTATTGATAAAAAAAATGGTTAAAATTTATAGTACGCAAACTTGTCCGTATTGCGAAATGGCAAAGGAATATTTTGACGAGAAGGGAGTTGCATGTGAAAATTACGATGTAGCAACTGATGAAAAAGCCAGAAAAGAAATGATTGAAAAATCGGGGCAGATGGGAGTTCCGGTAATAGATATAGAAGGGAAAATAATAATCGGCTTTAACAAGTCGGAAATAGATAAAGCGTTAAGTCTTAATAAATAGGTTATGTATGAATTGATAATAGTTGGTGGAGGGCCGGCAGCGATAAGCGCCGGCATAGTTGCCGCCAGAAAAAAAATAAAAACTTTGGTTGTTGCCGATTCTTTTGGCGGGCAATGGATTACTGCCGGCGACATCCAAAATTTTATCGGGATCAAATCGGTCTCCGGTTTTAATTTGGCAAAAAATTTAGAAAGTCATCTAAGAGTGCAGGAAGATATTGAGATAAAACAATCCGCAATTTCAAAAATAGCAAAAAAAGATAACGGATTTTCTGTTGAAACCGATAAGGGAGAAATTTTTGGGACAAAAACGGTTTTGATAACTTCTGGTTCGAGTCATAGAAAGTTGAATGTTCCGGGCGAAAAAGAATTTGAAGGTAAGGGAGTTTTTTATTGCGCTACCTGTGATGCGCCGTTAATGAAAGACAAGGCAATTGCGGTTATTGGAGGCGGAAATTCCGCTTTTGAATCAGCGATAAGTCTTTTGGATTATGCTTCTAAAATATATATATTAGACCGCGCAAAAATTTTGAAAGCGGATGAGATTAACCAAGAAAAAATAAAAAATTCCGGTAAGGCGGAAATAATAACAGATATTTCCATAACCGAAATTTTTGGAGATAAATTTGTTTCTGGGTTAAAGTATCAAAATTATGAAGGCGGAGAAATAAAAGAGTTAAAAGTTGAAGGAATCTTTATTTCTATAAATCGTTTGCCTAATAGCGAGATTATAAAAGGGCTTATTGAAATGAATGGAATAGGAGAAATTGTCATTGACCCAAAAACTCAAAAAACCTCCGTAGAAGGAATTTGGGCGGCCGGAGATGTTACCGATGTACTTTATAAACAAGGAAATATCGCGATTGGCGATGCTATGAAAGCTGCGTTGAATATTTATTCTTATTTGAGGATAGAAAATAAATAATTTTCGGCGTTCGACCTCTTTATTAAAAAATCATAATTAAAACAACTCTTGTCGAGTTGTCTTAATTATAATTCTCTGAGCGGGTAAGGGGAGTCGAACCCCTGTCATCAGCTTGGAAAGCTGAGGTAATGCCGTTATACGATACCCGCACCTTTTTATGATACTTATCCTTGCCTTTTAGGGCAAGGGGTGATATTATAGTTTGAAATGTTTTTAGATATTTATTCAAAAATTCCTAAAAGGATTAAGATGTTAATCCTTTTTATAATCATAATTTCGG
>CAYRXZ010000012.1:0-5526 GCA_964428615.1 uncultured Candidatus Saccharibacteria bacterium
GGAGGGTTGGCAGAGTGGTCTAACGCGCCGCACTCGAAATGCGGTTGGGGAGAAATCCCCTCACAGGTTCAAATCCTGTACCCTCCGCCAAGTATAGAATAAAAAAACCGACACTTTTTATAAGCGCCGGTTTTTAGTAAATATATTGGTCTACAAGCAAACCGTTATTATCAAAAAGTTTTATAGTATCGTGCTGGGAATCTAAAATATTTTTACCTGCCCAAACCCGCCAATCGTTTAAATAAAAATCTGAGTCATTTCGATGCTCTTTTATGCAAGAATAATAATTAATATTACCCAAAAACAACCGGCAAGCATTCCCGGCATCATTGCCAGGCAAAGAATTATAAAAAGAAATATCAGGAACTTGGCAACTACCCAAAGAAAGAATATAGGATTGGCATTGCCCTGAAAGATATTGGACACTTGAACGGGAAATTTGTGGACAATTTCTCGGTAATTGAGGAATAAAATCGTAGTCATTTTCAAGATAGCCGATACATTTGTTTAGCCGCAAATTTCTATTTATTACGCTTGAATTGCCATAAATACTTACATAGCCACTTGAAGAAAGAATTATATCTGAATTATATAAAGATCCGGAAAGATCATAAAGATTTACGGCTTGTGGAATAATTATTTCTTTGCCTATATTACCCTTTACTTTCCAACCGGTAATATCCACATTCTCGTTTTTCGACAAACTGGAATAAAGTTGGATTTGCGAAGGATAACCCGAGAATGACGAAAAATAAGCCGATGAAATTCTTATTTTTTGGAAATAAGGCGAAAGTTGGGCGCGGGTGTAGCCGACGGGAATTGAACTATCGGGTATTTCTATTTTCTGAGACTGCGTTGATTGATTAGTATTTGAATTTACCGCCGGCGCAGAATTACTAATTTGCGTTGCCGGAGAAACGGAAATTTTTTCCGCCGGACCGGATTTTAAAAAAGTAGAACTGCCCGACAAAAGCCAAATAGCTCCCCCCACAATTACCAATAAGAAAAAAGTTGCTTTTAGAAAATCCCCCATCACCGTTTTTAATTTAACACCATATTAATTAATTTATTCGGTACAAAAATTATTTTTTTAACTTTTCCCTCTTTTAACCAAACTTTAATTTTTTCGCTGGCGAAAGCAATATTTTCGGCTTCTTTTTGAGATATTTCAGCCGGAACCAGAATTTTATCGCGAACCCTGCCATTAATCTGAATTATTAATTCAAAATTGTCTTCTTTTATAAGTTTTGGGTCATATTTAGGCCACTTTTCCAAGTGAATCGATTTTTTATTTCCAAGCGAATGCCAAAATTCTTCAGTTATATGCGGAGCAAAAGGAGCAAGAAGTTTTAAAAAAATTTTTTTTATTTCACCATTAGTACATTTAAACGATTCCATTTCATTAAAAAGAATCATTAATGCGCTAATGGCAGTATTATAACTTAAAGTTTCTATGTCTTCTGTTACTTTTTTTACTGTCTTGTGTAATAATTTTTCTAATTTATCGTTTTTTTCGCATTTGACGTCTGGTAATTGGCACAATTTATAAATTCTTTCTAAAAATCTCTTTATCCCCAAAATTCCAGAATCTCTAAAATCCCCGCCTTGTTCGAAAGGAGCTAAAAACATCAAATACATTCTTAAAATATCGGCGCCGAAATTTTTGACATAATCGTCAGGATTTATTACATTACCTTTTGATTTAGACATTTTCGCGCCTTCTTTGATAAGCAAACCGTGCGCACGAAATTTTGTAAACGGTTCTTCAAAATCAATCAATCCCCAATCATTAAAAGCCATCGTTAAAAATCTTGAATATAAAAGATGTAAAACAGAATGTTCCGCTCCGCCTATATACATGTTAACGGGCAGCCATTTTTTTGTAATTTCCGGGTTCCAAGAAAACTTTTTTTCACCGACGCTGGGATAACGAAAATAATACCACGCAGAATCAAGAAATGTATCCGAAACATCTGTTTCTCTTTTAGCTTTCGCTCCACAAATTGGACATTTCGTTTCATAAAATGATTTAACTGAAGCTAATGGTGATTCCCCTTTTCCTTGAGGACGAAAATCTTTAACAAATGGTAATTTAACCGGCAAGTTTTTTTCTAAAACCGAATACCAACCGGGCATTTCTTTTCTCTCACCCTTACCCGATTTAGCGCAATGTTCGCAATAAACCATCGGAATCGGCGGACCCCAATAACGTTGACGGGAAATAAGCCAGTCACGTAATCGATATTGAATTTGTTTTTTTCCTCCGGCTAATTTTATTATTTCCCATTTGGCTTTTTCGGAATTCATGCCGTTAAACTTTCCCGAATTTATCATTTCGCCTTCCCCTTCCCAAAGACCCTTTATTGCCAACTCTGAAACTGCCGCATTGGCTTTTGCCGCCGGATTTGCCACGCTTATCAATACGGGATTTATAACTTTTATAACCGATAACTTAAATTTTTTCGCAAACTCCCAATCTCTTTGGTCGTGCGCCGGTACCGCCATAATGGCGCCCGTACCATAAGAATCCAAAACATAATCCGCCACAAATATCGGAATTTCTTTTTTATTAACCGGATTTATGGCTTTTATCCCTCTAAGTTCCACGCCGGTTTTCTCTCGAGCCTCGCTTATCCGTTCTTGCTCGGATTTGCGTTTTGCCCGACTAATGTATTTTTTAACTTCTCCTAAATTCTTAATTCTAAATTCTAAATTCTTAATCAAAGGATGTTCCGGTGCCAAAACCAAATAGGTCGCGCCAAAAAGTGTATCCGGCCGAGTCGTAAAAACATCAATAGTAAAATGGTTAAAGGCGACATGCGACATGGATTTTTTATTTTCATTTCCCTTGTCGCATTCAACATTAAACTTAATCAATGCTCCTTCCGACTTCCCTATCCAGTTCCTTTGGGCAATTTTTACTCTATTTGACCAATCAATTTTATCAAGATTTTTTAAAAGCTTATCGGCATACTTTGTAATTCTAAAAAACCATTGCTCTAATTCTTTTTTTATAACTTCAGTACCACACCTTTCACATTTTCCACCTTCAGCTTGCTCGTCCGATAAAACCGTTTTACAACTTTGGCACCAATTAACCGCTTGTTTTTTTCTATAAGCCAACCCATTCTTAAACATTTGCACAAAAACCCATTGAGTCCACTTATAATATTGCGGGTTGTAAGTTTCTAATTTTTCTTTCCATGCATAGCCATTACCGATAGAATGGAGTTGGCGATAAAAATTTTTCTCGGTTTCTTCTGCAAGCCCCACAGGATGCTTTCCAATTTTCATCGCATAATTTTCAGAATGGATTCCAAATCCATCCAAACCTATCGGTTCAAAAACGTTATATCCCTGCATTCTTTTAAACCGACCATAAACGTCAGAACCGGTAAACGCATATACATTGCCCACATGAAGCCCTTCAGCTGAAGGATATGGGAACATCATTAAATTATAAAACGGGCTTTTTGCCCTTTTTAAATCCGGTTCGTATACCTTTTCTTTTTCCCAAATTTTTTGCCACTTTTTTTCTATTTTTTGATGATTAAACATTTTAAAAAGCTTTTATCTTATTTTAAAAGTTATTCTAAAAGAAGACCTTCCATCGGAGCTTATGGTGACCCCCGACAAGGGCAAATCAGCATCTTTAAATAATGGGTCTCTTTCAATTTTCCCCTTAAAATCTATTATATCCTGGTAATCGTTCGCCTGACCGTTAAACAATATATCCGAATTTCTTGATTGGACAAAAATCCTGTCTATAAAAATTTTTTCGTCGTTTGCTAAAACTATTATTCTTTCAATCACCGGAGAAAAATTATAAACTTCCTCTTTGGCCTTCAACGCCAAATCCACCTTAGCATTAAAATCTTTCGCCAAAACTTGAAGATTTGTAATTTCTTGGGAAATTGATAAATTAGACAAATTAAGTAATTGGCTATCAACTTTTTTCCCTATACTTACTATGAAAAGATCAACCGATATAAAAGACAGCAAAATCAACGAAACTGAAGCTAAAACGACATTTCTCCACATTTTAATAAAATTGATAATTCTGTGCTGGCGAAATTCCTCTTCTGTCCCGGCGCTCGCAAGACTTATAATTATATCTTTTGAGCGCGGGATTAATCCTCTTAATGCCGAACCTAAAACCGAAAACCAATCAGAACCTAAAGAAACCATTTGCTTATCATCTGCATTCCATTGACCAGCTACATCTTTTAAACTGGCGGGTAAAATAACTTTTTGGGGTTGAATGCCAAAATTTTTATTTATAATTTCCGTTAATTTTTCATCTAAAACTGGCGTGGCAAAAAATATATTCTTTATTTGTGTTTCCGGCCAATGAGAGCCGACAAAGTTTAAAGTTTTTTGCATTTCCGAAACTACCATCTCCTCAATAACCGACATCTTTATTTGACGCTCTTCACCGCTGGGCCACGGCGCAAAATGACTGAAACAAAAATTGCTATTTTTTATAAATATAAAATTCAAGCCGTTCGCTCCTAAATACATTAAAATAAAATCAGAATTTTGCGGTAAAGCCGCGGACACAACCCTGCTTATGGCCAAACCGGCGTATTCAACAGCGGCAATAACAAAATTCGCATCTTTTAAACACTCAATAATATCATCTACTGCCCCTTTAGAAATAAAAGCTCCTAAGACTTCCAGTTGTCCGCCGTCATTTTTTGTTTCGCCTATTTTTTGCCAGTCAGAGTAAGCTGTTGAAAAATCCATAGGCGAAATCATTTGCAAATTCAATTTTGCTGCCTCTTCAAGATTATTAAAAGCCGCCGCCGGCAAATTAAAAGACTGGGCATAAATATTGTTATCGGAAATATTAACAACCACATATACTTTCTTTTTTAATTTTGGCGTTATACGCGCGTGAAGTTCTTTTAAAGATTCTTTTAATTTATTCTTGTCTAAAACTCTTCCCTCAGACATCGTTCCTGCCGCTAAATTTAAAGAAACAAAAATCGATTTTTCTCTTTTTACAAGAGCAAATTTAACCGTTGAATCAGAAATCTCAACCCCTCCGATTTCCGGCATAGGACTAAGTACTTTTAGCAATTTTGAAATTTGGATTTTTAACTTTGTAAACATTTCATTTTATAAAGACACTTCTTTTTCTGATTCTAATTCTACTCTTCCCGTTTGGCTATCAACCGTAATTATTGCTCTAATTTGCCGGCGCTTATTCATAACACCGCCCAGTGAATCTACTTGAAACTTGCCTGCCCCGGCGCAAATGTCTTTACAAACAGTTATCTGCGCCGAACCACTTCCAATTGTTATAGAATACGGATTGGGACTCGGATTAAAATTTGGATCTCTAATAATTCTTATTGTTGCATCTTGCACTCCAGACCTTGCCGCTGCCAACGCTTCTTCTGATAATTTCAAACCAAACCCGCCCTGCACTAAATAATAAGAAATAAAAGCCAGCGCAATCCCCAGCTCCACAATTAAACCTCCGACTAAAAGCGTCATCGACAAAGTAACCGCAGCTTTCTG
>CAYRXZ010000012.1:5626-9805 GCA_964428615.1 uncultured Candidatus Saccharibacteria bacterium
CTGCGCCTATTGGGAGTTTTTTATGTAAGTAATAACCTGGCTTGTTTCGCTTAATTTATTTTTCCAAATAATCTGTTTTTCGCTTATATACAGATTATCTCCCGGTCCCCAAAATGCCTTGTTAAACTTTGATAAATTAAGCGGATTTTCAGCATCGTCTGTTTTTTGGAAAAACCAAACATCCGTAAGATGGAGGCGCGGGAAATATGCAAGCTTGCCCATATAAAGGTCTCCTGTTGATAAATAAACCGCCCAATAATTGTCGCCCGACTTGCTACTCTGCCAATAAACTACGCCTGCCAAAACGACGATTAAAGCGGCGACAACTACTAATAAAATTTTGTTTAGTTTAGACATGACTTTAAATTATTCTAATTAATCTAATTATTCTAATAGATTTCAACAATGAAGACAATAGGGTTATCCACTAATTGCCTTACCTAATAAATCTTGTTTGCCAACTAAACCGAAACGGCTGGAATCCATAGAACCGCCGACTAAATTGCCGAAAATCAGGTAAGCGTTGGGCGGGATAACGCCTCCGTAATCTTTTTCGTACAAAGAAAGCATTTTATAGCCGCTGTCGCTGAAACAATACGGCTCGTTTTGGAAATTTTTTGAAATTTCGCCGTTTGTCAAAACATTCCAACAACCCGCCGATGTTTTTTTAAGCTGAAATTCGTCGCCGGGAATTCCTTTTACAATCTTGATAAGCGGATTTTTATTGCCGGCATAGCCGTATAAAACCAAATCTCCGCGTTCAACGGAATTGCAAGAGTAATAACCCATCAACGCTTTCATTTCAACATCGTCTTCAATAAAACCTAAAAGCGAGCTTCCATTCACCCTTAGAAGCATTTCTTGAACTTCGCAAGCGGAAGAATTTTGATTTACCTGAATATTTTTATTTTCCGCGCCCGAAAAAAACGATTTTAAAAATCCAGCTGGAGAATTATAAATTAAAATTCCGATTATAATCAAAATAATTACCGCAATCGTGAACAACCATTTTAAATTTAATCTATGGAGTAAATTCCCCATACTAACGAGCAAGTGCGCAGACATAGCAAGTACAATATTTAAACAGTGTCACATCGGTTCTATCATAAGGCTGATGGCAATTGAAGGATGCTATTGCACTCCATCCAGACGCGCAATCATAAGTAGTACAAGTACCCGCGCCACTAGCATAAGCTCCGCCTACATAAACAGCGCTATAAGCATTATCCACTCGGCTATATACTGACCCAACATAGTCATATATTGATTGCTGACCGCCGAATAATGTAGTTGACATTGACGCCGCGTCTGTTGCGGCACCAATAAGAGGAGTTACATCTACTCCTCCAGCATTCGCGACAACCCACGCTTTAGTGGTAACATCGCTATTGTTAACAGGACTAGACGCGGCAATTGTTCCATTAACGACTAATTTTGCAGTAGTTGGGGTAGTTGTTCCAATCCCCACATTGCCACCGGAATAATAAATCGCGCCGCCGCCTGTTGGTGGGTTACCAGGAGGAGAGGTCCATGCCATAACTCCAATAGCAAACAAAAGCCCAAATGTTATTGAACTTAGAGCTATAAATAAAAGTTTTGATTTATTCATATATTTATTTAATTATTATTATCGGCCTTTATTTAGTGATTATAATCTATTTTATTTTTGCGGCAATCGCAAAATCTAAAAAATATTTATCGAGACTTTTAAGAGTATCTTTATATTCTTCTCCTCCTAAAATCGTATCGCAAAAAACTTCGCGGGCCCGGTTAATTTCTTTTAAACGGTTGAGCCACCGCGGGTCTTGGAGTGTAAGTTCAAAAAGTTCCAACGCCCTGTCAACAGCGCCGTTAAATATTTTTTCGTCTTTACCTTCCCAATTTCGCGCCCGTGAAACCTCACTGCCGATATTCCCAAGCTGTTCCATTAAAGAAAGTTCACGCCATTTCCCATCCGCCAAATTTTTATGCATAAAAGCCATATCTTATTTAAAAAACTAATTAACAACTAATTTTTTAACAATTTCTTTAATTTTTTCTTTTATCTCTTGACTTTCAATTCCGCGGACGCGATTTCCATAAAACGGTTTAAGATTAACCATTGAATCAAATTCAATCCATTCATCTCCACTTTTTTCAGGATAAAGATTTATCCCCCAAGTATTTTCCCTTTTGGAACCGCATTGCTGCGTAAGCGACACTTCTTCATCGGCGTGAAGTTCTCCGCCTATTGCCATTATGCCTTGTTCAATATCAACTACCGCTTTAACTAAATTGCCGAAACTTTCTTTAGATATTTCTAAAAGTTCTTTTTTATCTATAGAACCCCTTATTATTTTTATCTCCATTATGAGTTTATAATACACAAAAAAGGGTTATTAAACAAGGTTTATGAAGTTGGACTTCGTAGAATTCGTAAAGCTTCGTAAGAAAATAAATTTTTAGAAATAATGTTTATTCATATATTTATTTAATTATTTTAAACGGCCTTTATTCAAAACATTAATCTTTACTACACGCGCGAAGTTGGATATATGGCATTGTGACATCAACAGAAGCCATGCCGGTGGAACCGGAATTAAATGCAGTTATGTCAACGGTATGTGCGTGATTGCCAATTGAATTTGATGTTCTATTAACATCTGCTCCTTTAACACCATTACTCACCATTAAAGTGCCTGCTGCGTATTGAGATGGGACACTTGTATTATGCGTATGCGCTCCCGTTGTATCGCTTAACGTTGCTGGCGGGTCAACCGCATGTAAATGAGAAGGCACATCAGTAATTGTTCTGGTGCCTAAATTAGTTAAAGCCGTGCCTGTTGTGCTAGCGTTTGTTCCATCTAAAGGCGTACCGACAATAACGCGGCCGCGCGCAAGCGTATATTCAGTCCAGCCAGAAGGGCAAGCGCCCAAATTGAAAAACATAACCGCTCCACTAGGGACTTCCCCAAGCGAAGCAGTCGGATCACCGGTTGGCGGTTGGTTTGAGCCAGGGCCAGTAAAAGCCATAACGCCGACGGCGACTAAAAGACCAACAGTAACCGCGGATAATACTATGAATAAATATTTTGAAAGTTTTGTCATTTTTTATTTTAAAATTAAGTTTTTTGGCAATAAACTAATTGAATATATGGCATCGTAACATCAACAGAAGCGGAGCCTGTGGAAGCGGAGTTGAAAGAAGCGATGTCAGTAGTATGGGAGTGGTTACCATCACTAGAAGTATTGGAGGAAACAATCCCATAATTAACATCGGGATACGGACCTACGTTGTCAATATTTCTTGCTAAGGATCTTACATTATAACTGTGGGTATGCGCACCAGTTGTATTACTTGAAGTAGACGGCGGGTCAACCGCATGTAAATGAGAAGGCACATCAGTAATTGTTCTGGTGCCTAAATTAGTTAAAGCCGTGCCTGTTGTACCAGCGATAGTCCCGCTTAGTGGCGTACCAATAACAGCGCGGCCACGCGTTGCTGTATATTCGCTCCAACCAGAAGGACAACTTGTAGCAAATAACGCGATAAGTCCGGACGGTATATTACTCAAAGTTACATCACCGCTTGGCGGTTGGTTACTTCCAGGACCGGTGAAAGCCTTAACCGCGATAGCAGTTATTGCAACCATGACAATGACTATAACTATGACATTTACCACCATAATTGACAATGATGACAATGGACGAAACAATGGCAACTTTTTCATTATTTTATTTATTAAATATTATGACCTTTTAATTAATTATACTAAAAATTTATTAAGCATGCAATGATTTGTCAAATTATTGCTGTGGCGACAAATGTTGCGTGAATTTTCTCAATCTTTTGGCTAAACTGCTGGCTTTTTCCAAATATATTTGATGTTCTTGTTCGGTAATATAATTGTCGTCCAAAGCGCAATCCAAGCAGGCGACAACTTCATCTAACGAACAATGAGATCTGTTAATATAGACCCTCATATCTTTATCTGTATTTTTATTGGCGCTTTCAGCTATATTTAATACTATAGAATTTAACGCTCGCTTTGTTTGATCCACTAACGCATATTTTTCCTCTTTGGGAAAAGTTTTTAAAAGTTTATTAATTTCACTTCTAAAATTTCTGGCATCCTTATAAATATCCCATTCTTTAAAACGAAATCCAAAATTGTCATTATTATTCGTTATCGTCATTGT
>CAYRXZ010000013.1:0-3382 GCA_964428615.1 uncultured Candidatus Saccharibacteria bacterium
AACCGCTAAAATCACCCGTTGAAGGATTGATTGTAACTTGATAAAAATACGACGAACTGGCAGTAGCGCTGTCAAAACTTATCCAGCCGATAATATCATTATATGCCCAACCAGAGAGACTCCCGCTGCCATTATTTAAAACTTTAAAATCACTTGTTCCACAGATATCGCCGTTTGGCGAAGTAGCGCAGTCTAAAGCAATATAGCCAAAAGAAGAACTGGCATAACCGGTAAGTTGAGTGGAAGTAACATTAACATTATCTGTCGAATAAAAATCAATCCAGCCAATACTGTCGCTCCAAGCGAAATGTTCTGTATCTGTACTAGAAATATTGGTGTTAGAAGAAGGATCAGTAACTGTAAAACTGTTAGTTAATGTCCCTGTCTGAGTATCGGGATTAGTAACGACCACATTCCAAGCTCCAGCGACAGCCCCAGTAATCGGACAACTACCGGAAGATAATGTTGTTGAACTGGTAAAAGAGAAACCAGTACAAGAAATATCACTCTCGCCGGATTTCGTAAGTTTGACCGTGGCGCCGGAAACAAAGTTTGTGCCGGTAACAGAAGTTATACTAACAGAACCTGAATTAACACCGCTTGTCGGGTTAATAGCGGTCACTGTTGGGGCTGGTGGAATAGAATACCTTATGATTACGATGCCGGAACCGCCATTACCGCCATTACCAGTTCCAGCACCACCACCAGTTCCGCCTCCGCCTCCACCCGTATTAGCGGTTCCGGCAGTAGAAGAACCGCCAGTTCCGCCTGCTCCACCTCCACCAGCACCACCCAACCCAGGAGTTCCACCATTGTATGTTCCACCTCCACCTCCGCCACCGTAAGTAGTAGAAGAACCTGAAATTGATGAGGCTGTCCCTGCTCCCCCAGCACCACCGGTTGAATTAGTCCCGTTGCCCCCAACTGCGGTTGCGCCACCTCCACCGCCACCACCGTAATTATTTGCAGCAATAATACCCAAACCGCCATTATTCCCTTGCGACGGACTAGTTGAAGGAATATTACCATAACCTTGAATATGCCCTCCCAGATATGTACCACTTCCACCACCAGAACCACCATCTATACCTGAACCAACATCGCTTGGTGTACCAGTTCCGCCTCCGCCTCCACCCGCGGCACTGATAGTAGAAAAAACAGAATTCCCTCCCGAAACACCCTTGTCCCCATCGCCAACACCACCGGCACCAACAGTAACTGATATGTCCCCTGATGTAACCGAAATCGTTCCTGTTCTAAGCCCGCCGCCACCGCCACCGCCCGTTCCGTTCAATCCCGTGCTCATAATGCCCCCACCTGATCCACCACCACCAACTACCAAATAATCAACATCTCCAGAACCATTAACTGTAAAAGTAGAACTATCGACATGAAGTAATAACTTGGTGTTGGCGTCCGCCATGTAAGAGCTGGTTAGCGGAGTAAAATTTGCAGTCCAACGAGCAATACTTTTGGAAACGCGGAATTCATCAATATAGCCGTTAATATATGATGTATTATTCCCTGCCTGCCCTACGACCAACACGCTTGCCACATTAGGCAAAGACGTAGCGTCTGTTATCGTACCCAGTGATACTCCATCTTGAAATATTTGCCAACTATTACCACTTCTCACATAGGCCACGTGATACCAGCTACCAAGGGAAACTGTCGTGCCCATTTGAGCTATTGGTCCAGCTGGAACATTTAAACCCCAATAATATGTTCCGCTTATATTAACTATAGAAGCATACCAATGATTTGAGACGTCTAGAAATTGCCCTACTACAGCATGTCTTGCTCCTAAGCTAGGTAAAACATTAAATTTAACCCAAAAATCAATCGTAAAATCCCCGCTGCCAAAATTCCAATCATCACTATCTACTAAACTCAAATAATCCCCCGTACCGTCGAAGAGTGCAGACGCTCCACCGAATTTACTTTGCGCCGTTGATCTTTGGACATCACCATTGGCTGTAACGATTTTAGGCGTGATTTCAGTGTCCGCAAAAGCGGTAGTAAAAGTATGAACCGTATATCCACCGGCGTAGGCGGGCGAGGAACGAGGATTCAAACCATTAGAATCAGTATAAGTTATTGTTCCTCCAGTGCATTCGGAAGTAAAAACTGCAAAAGCATCATCCACAAAAATCGTTAATAAAAAAACAAAAACAGTAAAAGACACTATCGCTAACATAAAAAACAAAACAAATTTTGATTTTAATTTTTTATTCACAATCGTATTACTTAATAATTTATCCCTAGAGACGAACTCTTAATAATAAGTATAACATGTCTCGAAATACCCATAAGCACAACAATTTGCATCTAAAAGGGTTACATAAGTGTCACGATCTGGAACATACCATGATGGTGAAGAGCAACCCATAGGGCCATCACCAGTACATCCACAACAAGGGCCACAACCATAAGGGCTACAACCGTCTATTGGACCAGCACAATTAGTGCCAGGATTTAAATGATGATAAAATTCTACGTATTTCCCGGGTTGTATACACCCATAAGTGCCACAACCGTAAGAAGTACTGTTGTCCCAATATCCATTACAATCTTCATCTATTAATGGCGTTTGTGACTCTGAACCGGACGTTGTAGTACAAGCCAAAGTCTCTGAGAAAGTACCTACTACTGCCAAATCGCTTTTCCGTAATAATCTAATTTGAGTGCCATTCCAGCTCGATTTCCACCCATCAGCATTCAAAGCATATGAAGCGCTGCTCGAATCGGCATCGCAATTTACATCGACGCCCGAAGTAATATCTGTCCATGTAGAACCGGTATAAAATTGCAATTTACAACCACCAGCGCCGCCATTACCCATTCCCGCTGTCCAAGAAACCGAAAAAGATTTTGATCTATCTGTATGCGATAACACAAGATCAGATGGAGAAGAAAGAACCGCAAAGCCATTTATTAACATTCCAAATTGTTCATCAAGATTAGTAACTATTACGTCCCAAATTCCAGCAGCGGCTCCAGTAATAGGACAGCTGCCGGAAGATAAAATTGTTGAATCAGTAAACGAAAAGCCGGTACAAGAAATATCTGTTTCGCCAGATTTTGTAATCTTAACAGTCGTGCTAGAAACAAAATTTGTACCAATAACAGAAGTTATACTTGCAGGTGCGGTATTTATACTACTCGTTGGATTAATAGCGGTAACCGTCGGAGCAAAAGCCGGAACAGAAATTTCATTAATTGATACTGAATTCGGCAAAGACAAATAATCTATATTTGTTGAACTATAAAATTTATTATTCGCCGATGTAATCGGACCATCTTGGTTTCCACCGCCGGACCAATCGGTTTGGTTAAAAACTCTATTTGAGCTACGAGTAAAATAACTTATTCTTGAAAGCGA
>CAYRXZ010000013.1:3482-9401 GCA_964428615.1 uncultured Candidatus Saccharibacteria bacterium
ATACTGCTGCGCTAAAGAAGTGGCTATTTGAACGTTCTTTATTTCTAAATTACTCCTTAAAATCGGCGCCATTATTCCAATAGTGCCGCCAATTAAAATCGCGCCAACACCAATGGCAATTAAAATTTCCGCTAATGATTGACCTTTTTGCCGATGAAATTTTATCATATTTATTTACATGGCGATATTGACGCGATAGTCCGAAGAACCGCAAAGACCCGGGTCGGAACAATTAAAACTTATCCAGCCAATATTATCATTCCATGCCCATCCCGTAAAAGCGCCCGTTGAAGTATTAACATTTACTTTATAATTTGAAGTTGCGCAAAGGTCAGGGTCAGAACAATTAAAACTTATCCAGCCAATATCATCATTCCATGCCCATCCCGAAAGGTCGCCAGTCGAAGGATTTTTATTTACTTTAAAGTCTGAAGATGAACAAATATTACCCGCCGGCGAAGTGGCGCAATCCAAGGCAATTTCTAAAATATTGCTATCGTAGGCATAACCCGTTAATTGAGCCGCCATTACATTAACATTCCCGGCAGGATAACCAAAATCAATCCAGCCAATATTATCATTCCACGCATAGCGATAAGTTGAATCAATACCGGTAGCGCTAAAAATCGCCGAAATAGTATGGTCAGTTTGAACATTGATAAAATTATATGAATCAATAGCGCCCTGACTAACATCGTCAACCAAAACATCGAAAATAATATAGCCGTTATCCGAATTTATAGTAAATGATCTGTTGTCGCCTTCATTCACAGAAACATCCCCTGACGGCAAAATAGAACCACCTGAGCCAGCCGAAGCAGTTATTGTATAAACAACTATAAACGAAGCTGAAATGGTATGATCTGTTTGAACATTGATAAAATTATATGAACTAACGGCTCCTTGGCTAACGTCATCAACCAAAACGTCGGAAATAGCATAACCAGGATCCGCAGTTATAGAAAAAAAACTGTTATCGCCCCCGATAACAGTAATGGGTCCTGGTGGCGAAATAGAACCTCCGGAACCGGCGAAAACGGTTATTATATAACTCGCAGATAAATACTCGTTAATAACTCCATTGGCATCAACCGTAATTGTCCTTGCAACATCTGGATTATTTATTAATGATATTTGTATTAAAAGCGCAGCATTGGGCATGCCTGTTATCGGTGAAAAAACAACACTTGAACTGCTTGCTATCGCGGGCTTATTGAATTGGACATTTGAAGGTAAAACTTTTTTTGTATATGTCGTGGTAGCGGAATAAGCTGAACCGGAAAAAATAACATAGAAAGCGCTCGAAGTGGTATTTTCAAAATAAACTCCCCACTGAGTTCCGCCTTCCCGCGACAAAGAGTTATTTTGAGCGCCTCTTAAAGCAGCCACTATTTCGTTAGCCTCTAGGGAAATATCTTGATTATTTTTATAACTAAGAATACTTATTGATGCTCCTATTGTTAAAGCAATAACAATGGTAGTAGTAATAATTAACTCAATAAGCGTAAAGCCCTTATTAGAATTTAGATTAGTTAGCCCATATAATTCTGAATCGGGAAATTTTCTGGTATTCGAATAAGTCAGAGAAATTAAATCAACAGCCTTTTGCCATACTGTTAAATCTTTGAATGATTTTAATAGTTTTTGTTCCATAACCCTAAATTCTATATTCTAAATCCTAAATCCTACTTTTTAGAACTGTCCTACCATTTGATAAATCGGGACAATAACGGCAACAGCGATTGTGCCAATAACTAAACCGATTCCCAAAAGCATAATCGGCTCTAAAAACCCAACCATAGATTTAACCGCCGCTTCCACTTCACCGGCATAAAAATCCGCCAAAATACCAAGAATATTTTCAATATGCCCGGCTTTCTCGGAAATCGCTATTAAATTAACGACTATTTTGGGGAAAATCGGTTCTCTGCGAAAAGCTTCACCAAGCGTCAAACCTTTTGAAACTCCTTCGCGCGAAATTCTTATTAAAGCTTCTTTCATAGGTTCTGAACCGACCGTTTGAGCGGTTATTTCTATAGAGTCTAAAATCGGCAAACCCGCTTTCAGTAAAGAAGAAAGGGTTGCCGCAAAACGTTGGAGAGCAGTTTGTTTTAAAACACTTTTTACAACCGGCAACCTTACATAAAACTGATAAGCAACTTTTCTGCCCGTAGTTGTTTTGCCGAAAAATATCCATCCGCCAATGCCCAGCGCCACAATAAGAAAAAGTATAACAAAAATATAATCATTAATAAACAAGCCCGCCGAAATAACTATCCGTGAAAAGAGCGGCGGTTTTGCCGAGAAAGTCGAAAAAATTTTCGCCAAACGCGGAACTGCAAAGGTTACCAAAAGCAACAAAAGACCGGTAGACGCGCCCAAAAGAATAACCGGATAAATAAGCGCTGCCCTAACCTTTCGACGCAAATCCTGTTCTTTCTCAAGAGAAACGCTTAAATCCTCAAAAACTACATCTAAATTCCCCGAAGTTTCTCCAGCTTTTATTAAATTGACAAAAACCGCAGAAAAATATTTCGGATACTTCAAAAAAACACTGAAGAATGGTTTTCCTTTTTCTAAAGCGGAGCGGATTTCAAGCAATAATGCTTTCATTGAAGGCTTATCCAAATCAGCTATCAAAATATTTATTGCGGCAAAAAGGTTTGTGCCAACTTTAAGCATCAAACTTAAATATTTTGTCAAAAAAACTTTATCGTTTATATTTATACCCTTATTGAAAATAAAATTCTTTCCCGTTTCTTCAAGACCTTTTATTGCTTTTATTGAAACCGGCCGCAAACCCTGTCCAGCTAAATATTCTAAAACCTCCGCCGATCCGTCAGCGTCAAATTCACCCTCTATTACTTTCCCGCTTGGCTGTGAAGCTATGTAATGAAATCTCATATTTTATTCTCTAATTACGCGTAGAACTTCTTCTATCGTCGTCATTCCTAACGCGGCCTTTCTTAAACCATCTTCAAACATTGTTATCATTCCTCTTTTCTTTGCCTCTTCGTTTAAATCGCCAAGCGCAAAATCGGGTTTAACTATCAATTTTCTAAGCTCTTCATTTATTTCTAAAACTTCGTAAATTCCATTCCTGCCGCGATAACCCGTATCATGACAAACCGAACAGCCCTTCCCGCGATAAAGAAATTTAGGAATTATCATTTTTGAATATGGGTTTACTTCTTTTAGTTGTTTTTCCAAAAAAGCTAATGTGTCTTTATCAACCGCATAAGACTCTATACAATTAAGGCAAATTTTCCTTACAAGCCTTTGGGCAATACTTACATTCAAAACCGCCGCCACCAAAAACGGAACTACTTTCATATCAACCAAGCGCGGAACCGAAGTTGCAGCATCATTTGTATGCAAAGAAGAAAGAACAAGATGCCCTGTTAATGCCGAATGAACGGAAATTTCAGCTGTTTCTTCGTCACGAATTTCACCAACCATTATAATGTTCGGGTCCTGCCTTAAAATAGAACGTAACCCTGTGGCAAAAGTTATCCCCACCAGTGGATTAATCTGGGTTTGATTAACATACTTTATGTCATATTCTATCGGGTCTTCAATTGTCACAATGTTAACTTCCGGCCTGTTTAATATGTTTAAAATTGAATAAAGGGTTGTTGTTTTTCCGGAACCGGTCGGTCCGCAAACTAAAACCATCCCATAAGTTTTTTTAATATTTTCCTCTATTATTTTTTGGGTATCTTCTAAAATCCCAAGCTCTTCCATAGAAAGAGGGCGTTGGGTTGACGGTAGAAGACGCATTTCCACTTTCTCACCGTAGAAAACCGGAATTATTGAGATACGAATATCTATTACGTCCAGCCCTATTTTGTGGCGGAAACGGCCATCTTGCGGTTTCAAATGTTCATCTATTTTCAAACTGCCAAGTAATTTTATTCTTGCCACTATTGCGGGATGAACTTCTTTCGGCATTCTTATAATTTCATGCAATACGCCGTCGATGCGGTATCTTATCAAAATAAGATTTTCTAAAATCTCAATATGAATGTCGGAAGCCTGCAAGGAAATCGCATAAGAGAGAATATTATCTATAATCGCGACTATCGGCACATCTTTTGCCGCCTCTTTAACATCACCTATTTTTTTTCTAAGAGAAGCCTGTATATTTTCTTCAATTATCTGTTTAAAATCTTCTGTCAAATGCCGGCCATAAAATGCAAATCCCCTGTTTAAATCATCCGAAGTTGTCAAAAATATTTTTATTTTAGCTTTAAGATTTTTTTCAAGAAATTCTATTGTTGCCAAATCAGATGGGTCTTCCATCGCAATATCAAGAGTCCCATCGCTTTCTTCTTTAAAAATAAGCGCTCTTTTTTGTCTTGCGAGCTCTTCCGATAATTTTCTTAAAGTTTTTTCTTCAATTACCTGCCCGCCCAAATTAATCAATTCCACACCGACATACTTCGCCGCTAAATTATAAAAATAATCCGGCTTAATTATTCCCTGAGAAATCAAAACATCTATGATATTTTGACTCATTCTTTTAGATTCTATTGCTAATTTATCAAAATCTTCCGCGCCAATAAGCTCTTCTTTTATTAAAATCTCTTTAAGTTTTTGACTTGGAATGGTTAACATACATTAAAAATAAAAAATAAAATATAAAAAACGCAAATAAAAAATCTTTAAATTATCTTTTTCCTTCCATTTATTTTTCTTTATCAATCATAATATTATTTAATAATTTTTATGTATGTGTTTATTATTTTTTATTTATTATTTAAAATTTCAAAATTTGCCACAAAGGCAATATTTCTAACCATCTTTGTATAAGTATAACAAAAATGGCAGTTGGAATCCACAGCCAGTATAACGATATGCGGGGAGACGAGTATTGAGTATTGAGGATTGAGGATTTAGCGGTAGAAAATAGCTGGGCCAAAACGTAAACAACAAGCAATAAAACAACGTAAAAAAGCCAGCCCGGGTGGCCTGTTAAAAATATCGCCGCTGCGCCAAAATATAATTCTTCGGGATAAAAAAAACGTTCTCCGCATTTTTTATTCAAAATCTTCGCAGAAAATAAAAAAGCTAAAGCCACCACAAGTGAAATCAAATATGGCGCAAAAAACCTGGTAAAAATATAAAAAATAAAATAATTGACGCTTTGATAGGGCGGAAGAAGATTTTTAGTTAATTCATCTCCTGCCCAAGCTTGATATTGTTGGAAGCTTTGGGAAATGAGGAAGGCAAAAATTGCGATAATAGAAAATATAAAAATATATTTAAATAATTTCTGTTTGTTGTTTTCGAACCAAACGGAGCGCCCCGACCAGGGTCGGGACGCTCCCAAGAAAACAATTAAAATTGATAAAACCAATAGTAAAGACACTTTTTCTAAACTATAAAGCAAGATTTGTGCCTATCTCGTAATTTGAAACGTTATTGCCGCCGTCTGTTGCCATTGGACCATTAGTTGTATTACCGTATTTTGTGCTTTCTAATTTACCGACTAATTTATAAACTAAATTTGTGGTATCACCCATAAAAGCATATTGGTATGTTGCGCTATTTGTTGGGTCTGACGGAAGCGCGGAAAGCGGAGAACCTCCAGTCGTGCCAGTCAAAACTATCCTTACCCATCCTGTACCATCAACGGTTGTCGAGGCATTCACGGTGCAGGTTCCTGTCGAAAAATAACCAGTACACACGGTTGAAACCATTGCAAACGGACCGTTAGCAGCAATCGCCGGAGTTGATGCAGTAGCCATGTAAAGCGCGATAGCGCTTTTAATACTACCTAAGTCTGAAATTCTTTGAGAATCTCTGGCTTGAGCCATAAGTTGCGCAGGGTTTAAGGTTAAAACAACTACAGAAGCCAAAATGGCCAAAATGGCAATAACAATTACTAATTCAATTAATGTAAAACCTTTTTTCATA
>CAYRXZ010000014.1:0-5507 GCA_964428615.1 uncultured Candidatus Saccharibacteria bacterium
ATTCTTTTAGGGCGTTTGAAATTAAATTTCAAAGAGCTGAGTCTTCAGTTCCGGATTCAACAGAGGATTAACAAAAAAACGCGTTAACATTTAAACATTATCAATATTTAATTTCTCCTTCAAAAACATCTGTTTTTTGCGCGGTTTTGCCATCAGACGTTGTTATGCCGGCGATGTCGTTCACTCCGGCGGAAATAATCGGAATTTTAAGCCAAACAGCCTCTATTTTTTTCAAATTACCGGTCAAATAAACAAAATGATTTTCGCCCAAGCCGTCCATCCATCTGTTTGAAGAGGGGTTAATAATAAATTTCGCCCCCATATTTTTATATGTTTTTAAGTCCGTGGGGTAATGGATTTCCAGGCATATTAATGAAGCGAAATTCACGGCATCGCCGTTTCCGGTTTTCAAATTGAGAGTTTTTTTCTCGCCCTTGAAATACGGATTTTGGGGATTAAATATGGCGTAATCATCGTATTGAGGGTTTCTTTTCCTGAGCCATTCAAAAATTGAAGGCCGCCAATTTTTGAAAGGCCAGTATTCGCCGATGAACGTCAAGCGGTTTTTGTTGTAATCGCCGGAAATTTCGCCACTTTGGTTTAATAAAATTGTTGAATTATATCTTCCATTTTCGGCTTGGACAGTTAAAGTTGCCGCAATATTCATTTTCAGTTTTTTCGCGAGATTTTGATAAAAATCTACTCCGGCCGCGTTGTTTAAGATGTCTTCGGGTAAAACGACTAAATCGGCATTTTTATTTTTTAATTCATTTTCCAGCCGGTTGAGCTGGATTATGTTAAAACTTTCATCAACGGAAACGGCGATGATTTTAAGCGAATTCCCCAAATTTTCATAATCAGAAGCGTTTTTTTGGAGCAGAATTTTTGAAATTGCGAGCGTGTCGGCGAAAATTATAAATAAAATTATTAGAATTATAGTAATTATTTTTTTAGATTGTTTTTCAGCCGTTATCGCAATGGCGATTAGCGAATTCATGGCGGTGGCAAATAGTGTGAGTGTTGTCAATCCGCCAACGCCCGCTAATCCCAAAAATGGCGACGAGCCAAGCGAGTTTCCGAGTACGATTATATGAGTCGGTAAAAGTGAAAACTCCGCTTCTAATAAATCCCAAACGGTCCAAATCGCCGTTAACGCCATAAAAAAAGCCCAAGCGGGTATCTTTAATTTTTTAATTAAAAAAACCGTCGGCGCTAAACCGCAAAAAATCAAAAGCGATAAAATCCAAGTTATCGGTTCAAAAGTGTAATAAACCGTTCCCGAAAGCAATATCAGCCTGAAAATAAAAGTCCCCAAAAGCAATCGCCAAAATCCATTTTCCTTTTCCCAAAAAATAAAAAAAGGAACAAGGCAGAAAAAGGCGAAAACAAAAGAAAATTTGAAAGGCAAAAAAGCAATAATCGCCAAAACGCCCGAAAGTATAACTAATTTCATCGGTTAATTATATCTTATTTCCCCTATTTTTTAAATAAACGGCACAATAATATTTTGGAAGTCGGACTTCTAAAACTTCTAAAATTTCAAAAAACTTATTTTCCGGCCAAAATTGGGTGGTTGACAAATTTCGGGGAATTGGTAGTCTAAAAGTAGTATAAAGTCATAGTGGCTTGTTTAAAAAATCTATATGGGAAGGAGGTGAAAAAAATGAGAAAGAATACGGCGATTCAACCCGATGATAAGCAGAAACTTCGGAAAATCAGATTTAGTGACAGTGAATTCCACAAGGCCGACGGTACCCTGATGCGAAGGATCTGTGTCATGGTAGCCCATAAGGATGGAGCTATCGCGGTCCGCGATTCAAAGGATGCGTCGAGAAGGAAGCTCGTTTTCAACGAGGCGGAATGGAAGGTCTTTGTCAAGGGCGTCAAGGCGGGTCAATTTGATTTTAACCTATAGTAACCGAGTCGAGGGTAGCGAGATTTTATTTCGCTACCCTCCTTTTTATTATTAAATATAGACAGTGTTTTAATTGTAAATATGCGATAATAAAATCTCTTTATGAAGAGTTTGTTTTGTGTTAAAATAATAAGATATTTATATGGAAAAAAATCTTAAAATAAAACTTTCGGGGAAGTTTTCATTGTACGGAAAATTTAATGGTTCTTTTAGTAAGCCATTGTTTATTATTGTTCACGGGCTTTCGGGCAATATGGATGAAGAGTTTTATCGGGCAGCTACTCGTTGGTTTGGAAAGCACGGATTTTCAACATTTCGCTTTAATCTTTACGGCTATCAAAAAGATGCTAGGCAGCTTATGAATTGTACGCTTAAAATACATGGCGCTGACCTTGACGCCGTTGTTCGTTATTTTAGAAAGCGGGGCGTAAGAAAAATATTTGTCGCGGGGCACAGTTTTGGCGGATTGGCAATTCTTTGTTCTCACGGCCAAGATTTTGACGGAGTGGCGCTTTGGGATCCTTCTTATGGAATTTCTTTTACAAAATCGGTCAGGGGCTTTCCAGGCGGGAAATACATAAAAGAGATAAACGGTTATCTTATGAAATGGGGAGTGAATTTGATTATTGGGGAAGCAATGGCGAAAGAAGTTGATTCTCTCCAGTGGAATTTAATCGCAAAAAAATTTAGGGCGCCTTTTAGGGTAATTATTGCAGGGAAAGGCGAGCTTAAGGGCGCAAAAAAATATTTGAATAGCGCGAAAGTAGAAACGAGTTTGACAATTATTAAAGGCGCGACCCATTATTTTAATAATAAAGAGGGGACGCAAGAGAAAGTTTTTAAAGTTTCAGAAAAATGGTTTAAAAAGTTTATGAAGGTTTAGGATGATTTTTCTATAAAAACCCCGCTAAAATCCCTCATTTTTTGGCATAGTTGACAAATCGTGAGAAATTGGTATAATACAAGCATCTTTACAAAGTGAATAAGGGTAAAAGATAAACTAAACCTTTTTGTATAACAATCCCCATTGAAAGGAGGGATATAAGATGAAGGAGCGAAGAGGAAGACTTAATGTTACTCGGTTTGTAGATTCAACCAAAATTTGTAAAGTTGCAATAGTGAAAGAACAAAAAAGGCCTTATCGTCTAATGACAGAAAAATGGATGGTTGAGCAAGCAAGGAAATTAGGGATTAACACGCCCGAGGTATTAGATTATTCAATAGACAAAAAAAAGAGAGAGGTTCTGACATTAAAACGTATTAATGGACAGAATATATGTGGTCTTTCTTTAAATGAAAAATGCGACTGTCTCTATTCTGTCGGTAGTCAAATGAGTATATTAAAAAGCTCTATAAAGGGATTCGGGTGGGTAAACCTTAATTCTCAATGCGGTGCGAGTAACGATTGGAAATCGTTTCTGTGCTCATACGCAGAATTCTATGGTAATAGTCTTGTCAAAGAAGGAATTATTTCTCGCAAGGATATGTATCTGGTAATAAAAATTTTATCTAATATGCCGATAGATATTCAAACCGCGTTTTTGGTGAACAGAGACATTAAACCTGGTAATACAATAAGGGATATAGATGGGGAGATATGGATCATAGATTGGGAAAACGCAATTCTTGGAGATCCACTTTATGATCTAGCAATTTTTGGTGGCAATTACGGCCATGGAAAATTATGGAAAAGTCTTCTCGACGGATACGGTTTTACTTTACCGTCCCTAAAGTATTATGTTTATCAGGCTGTAGCCCTGTTTGGAACTATAGACTTTTGTATTAAATACAATAGTCCTTTCGTGTTTAGGCTTAAATGTCTAAAAGAAAATATAGCCAAACTCAAAAATTCAGAAAGCATTTTGGTTTAAGGGGTTTCGTGTGTGATATCCACGAAGCCCCTTAATAATATCTTATGTCGCTTAAAGAGATTTTAATAAAAAAGAATAAAATACATTGGTTGGATATTGGATGTGGAAGGAATTTTGAAGAAGGTTTTGTTTACTTAGACAAATTACCCAAAAAATTAGTAGAGCAAAAAAATAAAGCAAAATATTTTAAAATTGATCTATTACATCTTACCAATTATCAACTACGACATTTAGGCAAGTTTGATTTTATTAGAATGCAACACGTCCTAGAACATTTTTCTTTTGAAGAAGGACAAAGTGTATTATGTAGTGCGGCTAAATTACTTAAAAAATCAGGAATTATTTTAATAACTGTACCTGATTTAAAAATTAATTTGCAAAAATATATAAAAAAAGAATATAAAAGGTGGAAATCTTTTAAGTTATGGGCATTAAAAAAAATTCCAAAAAACTCACCAGAGAGTTTTTATTTTTCAGTTTTTGCTTATAATATACCTATCGCGCCGCATAAATGGTGTTATGACTATGAAGGATTAAGATATGTCTTAAAAACCACACACCTCTTTAAAAATATTAAAAAAATTAACTTAAACAACAAATTAGCAAATGTGCCATTTACTCACAATAGGCCAGAAGAAGATTTATGCGTAATAGCTAAAAGAAAGTAAATAATTATGAAAAAATATCCTAATGTAACAATTAAAATAATACTTAGATGCGGCGATAAAGTTCTTATTTTAAGGCATAAAAATGGCACGTACGATTTCCCGGGGGGGAGATTGGAGTTTTACGAAACTTTATTAGGTGCTCTGCGGCGCGAGCTTAAGGAAGAATTAAATTTTATTCTTACCAGAGAACCCCGATTATTTCATGTATGGAATTATATTTCTAAAAATAAACGTAGGCATAGCGTGATGATTTATTATATATATTTTATAAAAAAAATGACAAAATTCACCTCTCCAGAAAAAATTAATATTTTATGGTTATCAGAAAAACAAATGAGGAAAATTATTCATGACCACGAATTTGTAAAAAAGCTTTATCATTGTAAGAAATTATTATAGAGATATTAAATTCATACTTATTTTTGCGATGAAGTTCAACTAAATTTATATTGATAAAATACCAATTTTTTTATCAAAAAATTATAAATATTTTAAGACAATTGATAAAATGACTAAAGTTTCTGTGGTTATTACAAATTATAATAACTGTCATAATCTAAAAAACTGTATTGAGAGTATTTTAAAACAGAAAAATATAAAAAGCATAGAAGTTGAAATCATTGCTGTTGATGCGGGATCCAATGATAACTCTCAAGAAATTTTTAGAAACTATAATAAAATAAAGGTATTATATAGCCTTGATACTATCCGAAATATTTTTAGCCCTAGTATGTGTAGAAATATCGGGGTTGAAAATTCTACGGGCGAGATAATATTTTTCATAGATGGCGATTGTATAGCACCCAAGGCATGGATATCGGGCATGATGAAACACTTTAGGCAAGAGAATGTAGTTTGTGTTTTTGGTGGTAAAAAACCAGACTTGGGTAAAGGTATTGGCGCTTTTTATAGAAATTTATATACTATAATTTATTCGAGAAAGTTTAGATTAGCTAAAAAGATAATTCTAAATAAAAAAACAATTAACAAGAAATTGCCCTCCTTTATTTTGATGGCGACCAATAACTTAGCTATTAAAAAAAGCGTATGGTT
>CAYRXZ010000014.1:5607-9400 GCA_964428615.1 uncultured Candidatus Saccharibacteria bacterium
CCTCCTTTATTTTGATGGCGACCAATAACTTAGCTATTAAAAAAAGCGTATGGTTATCCATGGGATGTATGACTGAAATATTTACTAATCCCGCAGGAGAAGATATCTTAATGGAATTTGAACTTATACAAGCCAATCATACCCTTATATTTGATCCAAATATAAAAATTGAGCATAATCACCCTATGGGACTAAAATCATTAATAAAAAAGTCATGGCAACAAGGCGAAGCGATATTTCTTGTGAAAAAACTTGCTATGCAATATGTAGATTGGAAACATTTTGTGGAACTTAATAATTTTCTAAAAAACATACTTTTTTCTATAATTATAGTTTTTGCCATTTTTGTTTTGGCGCCAAATGTAGGTACAAAAATTCAAATTATGACATTATTTATGTTACTCCTTGCGGTAAAACGAGTAAGTGAATTAAAAACAAGATTAAAGATGGTACTTGAGCTTCAGGATAATTTAAATTACCAAAAATATTATAAAATTTCTTTCGTAAAATTATTATTTTTTGACGTAATAGATTTTTGGGTCAAAAGCTGTAGAATCACAAGCTATTTTTATTATTCTTTTGTAAAAAAACAAGACATTTTTAATTAATAATTATGCAAAATAGTTATTCCGACAAAGAAAAATTTTTTCTGAAGAAAACAGGGATTAATATAAATAATGGTTTTAATAAAAAAATTTCGCTCTCAAAAAGTGCAAGCATCATAATTCCTTTTTATAATAATCTTAAGATTTTTCAAAAATGCTTCCTTGCTTTGCAAGCTCAGTATATTCCTGATAGTATCAAGGATAAGATAGAGTTAATAGTAATTGACGATGGTTCTACCTCAAAAAAATCCCTCGCCGATTTTTTGCGAAAAGAAAATAGATTATTTAATATAACTCTACTACAGCTCTTTAATAATCATGGTCGTGCAACCGCTAGAAATATGGGAATTTTATATGCCAAAGGAGAAATACTAATCTTTTTAGATTCAGATATATTAGCGGGCAAATATTTAATAGTAAATCATCTCCTTAGGCATCAGTTTTGCAAGAAGATTGCCATTGTAGGATTTAGAGAAAATATTGATTACCACGACAGTTCAATTAAATCACAAAAACTAAGAGGAGGGATTTTGCCAACGCCCGATTATAAAAAAGATTTTCGTTATAAAAAATTCGTACCAGAAAATTGGAAAAGAGTTTACAAGGATATTGATAATAATCAATTCAATAAAACATATTTTATTTTAAAAGATACTGATTTTTTTAAGAAATTTTCATTAACTGAAATATATGGTATATGGAGTCTTCCGTTTATGTTTCTGACATGCAATGCAAGTGTAGAAAAAAAAGAGGCAATTAAAATCGGTGGGTTTGACATGGATTTTAAAGGTTGGGGAGTAGAAGATGCCTACTTCGCTTATAAACTTATAAAAAATCGAGTTTTAATACTTCCTGTTATCTCTGCAAATTCATTTCATATCGAATATAAAAAATATAATGATATAAAACAAAAAATTCAAGATTACAAAAAAAATTTAGCTCTTTACAAAATTAAAACAGGAATTCATCCAGGAATGTATGAGTTTGAAGAATGGAAAAGGCAGGTAGTGTCTACGATAAAGGGGAAATATAAATTGATCAAAATTCTACCACAGAGGTAATACAAGGAGGCAATAATGGAAAAGAAACAATACATTATAGTTAAACTGTTGGTTTTCTCAAGGGATGAAAAGAAAATTTTTATGTTGAAGACTGAAAATGGCTATTGGGATTTACCTGGTGGGCATTTAGAATTCGGAGAAACCCCAGAAGAAGGCCTACTAAGAGAAGTCAAAGAAGAAATAGGTGTTGAGACACAGATAAAAAGATTATCGTCTATTTTCACTATTATTCTTGATTTATCCAATGGGAAATCACTAAAACAACGTCACTATGTAGTACTTGCATTTAGGGGAATATTAAAAAATAAAAAGAGGATATCGTTATCTGACCCTAAGATTATCTCCTGTAAATTTCAAACTATATCTGATATTCTTGAAGGAAGGTTGCTTGAGATTGTTTGCCTAACCAAAGATCAAATCATCGCTGAATTAAATAAAAAACCAATCCGAGCAACAAAAAAATTCTATATCAAAGGAGGAGAGCTGATGGCCTATAAAATATTAGGCCGTTAAAGGAGCATTTCGCTCCTTTAATTTTTTATGGAAAACATTGGTGCAAAATATAGCGAGATACGGAATCTACACCTCAAAAATTAGATCATGTATAAAAACCTTACTAACCCCTCATTTTCAGCCCGAAATCGCGCGGTTGACAAATTGGGGGGAATTGGTATAATATAAATATCTTTACAAAGTGAATATGGATGGACAAACCAAACCTAAACTTTTTTTGTATAACAATCCCCATTGAAAGGAGGGATATAAGATGAGAACGAAATTTTTTGCGGTTTTGATGGCGGCATTCGTCGTTTTGGCGATGTCGGGGTGCGCTACGTATTGGGCGAAAGGCGTGATGCCGACAATGAACGATCCCTCCATGGATAAAACGAAAGTGTCCATAAAGACGGGAAGCGGATTAACAGTAATAGCCTACCCTGTCACAGACGAGAAGGAGGTTGATAAATATTTTGACGAAGATCTTCTAAGCAAAGGAATTCTGCCTATCTTCATTGAAATTCAAAACGAAGGCGCGACAGTAAATCTCGTTGCCGTCACACTAAAAAATGGAGGCACAATTCCCGCGATGACCCCGGGAGATCTCTACGGAGTTATAAAGCGGGACTGGGTTGGTAGGGCGACATTTTGGATGTTTCCTACTTACTTTGTGGGTGCGCCGATCTCAGCATTCGCAACCTATACAACAAATAAAAAGATTCAACAGGATCTTGAGGGCGTCGAAGGCGGCAAGGGGAAATTGCTGAAATTCGGGAAGGTGGAAAAAGGAGTCGCAACCGGATTCGTATGTTTTAAAGGTTTAACTTCACCTTCAAGAGGGGAGCTTAAACTGATCTTTCAAAACAACGACGGAAGATTACTTGAATACAACCTTGACATTAAAGGTTGATTCAATAATTTTTCTCCTATTATGCCCAACCAGTTACATCGGTTGGGCATTATTTTTACAAAAAAGTTATCCACATATTCGCCTTGTATTATTTATTTGATTTATTATTATTAAATTAATGGGTGAAATTCATTTTAGTAAATTATTAATTTTCGCGCTGATTATAACAGTCTCTTTTATTTACGCCCCCCAAGCACAAGCCAAGGGCGTTGTCAATATTGCAGTAGCAGTTGTTAATGTAGTAATAAATACAGTAGTAGGAATTACTGCGATAGCCATTGGTTATATTCCCGGACTTGGTATCGTTGGTGATGATGGTAGATGTCGATTAGCGAAGGCATATGGGAATCCTGCTAAATTTTATTATGATGAGTGTGACGAGGGCGGCGGCGGTAGTAGTAGTGGTGGTAATAGTGGTAGTGGTAGTGGCAGTGGCGATTGTGGAACTTCCGGATGTAACGGTTGTGTCTCAGGCGGTAATTGTACTGCGGCGTGCCAGAGATTAGGTTTTGGCAGCGTTGGATGGTGTGCCGTTCCAGGTTCTACCAATCCAGAAGTTTGTTGCGGTTGCGGGAACAGTTGTCCGGTCACGTCACAGCTACCTCTTCCTATCACTCCTCTCCCCCCTCCTATCGCTCCTCTCCCCCCTCCTATCGCTCCTCTCCCGCCTGTAAATATTAGTGTTTGTTCCGGTGTTTTTTGTGTGAGTACTTCTTGTGACC
>CAYRXZ010000015.1:0-8830 GCA_964428615.1 uncultured Candidatus Saccharibacteria bacterium
AGGTCGTAGAAGAAATGAAAGCGAAAATTAAAAATTAAAAATAAAAAATATTATGGCATTACAAGTTACAAAAAAAGACAGAGAAACATCTCAAAATTTAGTGCATCGTTTTACCAAAACCGTGCGACAATCAGGAGTTTTGCTTCAAATAAGAAAGGGCCAGTTTTTCAAGAGGGCAAAATCTGATTTGGTAAAGAAAAGATCTGCCCTAAGGAAGGTTGAGGCAAGAATTGAAAAAAAGATAGCCGATAAATTGGCAAAACCAAAATAATTTTCAAGTATCAATTTTCAATTTTCATTGAATTTTTCAATGTTTCATTGATTCATTTATTGTAAATTGGAAATTGTAAATTGGTAATTTAGTAAATGCTTAAGCAACGAATACAATCTGATGCCACAGAATCATTAAAGGGCAGGGACAGCTTTACTACCGGCGTTTTGCGCATGCTTTTGGCTTCTATCGGCACAAAAGAAAAAGATAAAAAGTTTAAAGAGAAGATTGGGGGTGACGCCCAGTTAACCGACGAGCAAGTGCTTGAAGTTATTATTTCTGAAATTAAAAAAAGAAAAGACGCAATTGTTTTATACGAGCAAGGCAACAGGCCAGAGTTGGCAGAAAGAGAGAAAAAGGAAGTTGAAATTTTAAAAAAATACTTGCCAGAACAATTATCTGAAGATGAATTAAAAAAAATAGTTGTAGAGTCAATTGCCACAACGGGCGCCAAAGAAATGAAAGACATGGGAAAAGTTATGGCAGATCTTAACCCCAAAATAAAGGGCAAAGCAGACAACTCGGAAATTTCCAAAATTATAAAAGAATTATTATCAAAATAACACATTAAGAAGCGGGGAAGCCCGCTTTTTTGGTTGTGTTTAACACCTCAAACAGGTCTGAGGTGTTCGGCCACGCTTGAAAATGTCCTCATTTAGGAATAAAGTAAAGATAATAATTTAATTAAATAAATTTATGCCACAGGAAAATTTAATAACTAAAAAAGTAGCGACAGAGTTTCTTGAAATACCGGAAAAAGATTTTAAGAATTATCACGAGTTTAGCGAAGAAATCAAAGGACGCCAAATTAATAGGCGATGGTATTTTGATAAAGACGATTTGATTGTTTGGAAAAAGCTTAAAGAAAATAGGACTATTGATCTATCAATAAAAGAGTACGAAGTTTGTTTTGAGTTCGCCATAAAAATGGTTTACGGAGGGCTTTCTTTAAACGGCATAAGGGGGCAAAGAACAGAAGTGCAGGCCGCAGACGACGTCATTTTGGGCATTCTCGCGGAGCATGCCATTAAGACTTTTTTGTATAAAAAATTTACCACAGAGATAAAGCTGGATGAGAAGGTTCACCCAGAAGAAATAACTCCTCAAGATTTTGATCAAATCAAAGACGGTAGTTTGTTTAGGAAACCCAAACTCGGGGTAGGCGTAAAGGCCAGTAAAATGAAAAATGCTTTTCTTGTTTTGGGCTCTAATGAATTTGAACTTCCAGAAAGGAAAAGCGATGTTTATATTTTTGCTAGGGTTGGGCTACCTAGCGATCACCTTTTTAGAATATTGAGGGAGCACTCGTTTTTTGGAGAGGTCAGGAGGTTTCTTGATAAACACGTTAACTTCAAAAAGATTTTAAAATTGGAAAAAATCCCAGTTTGGATTTGTGGGTTTGCTTATGCGAAAGAACTAGAGAAGGTGACTAGTATTCCTGGGCAAGAGTTTAGCAATGGTCACAGATATGTTAAATCAGCAGGTAAGCTACATAATTCTGATAAGGAGTGGAAAGACTTGATAAGTAAACTCTAAAATCTAGTTGGACATCGCTTTCATCATTTGTTTTGCGACAGCTTCGACTACGGGTACGCTGACGGAATTTCCGAATTGTTTATATAAAGCCGAATCTGAAATTTTAGGCAATTTAAAATTCTCTGGGAAACCTTGAATCCGGGCGCACTCTAGCGGTGTTAGTTTCCTAATACCTTTTTTGTCTTTAATAATTGGCACGTTATGTCCTCCCATGCCCATATTAGCTGTAAGCGTTGGGCAAACCCCGCTTTTATTTTCGCGAACATACTGTCTGCGCCATTGATATACTTTTCCTTCTTCTTTCACAAACTTTTTTAACTTTTCATATAGCGGTTTTCCGTTGTAGTAATATTTTTCTGGGACATTTTTTTCTAGCAAGTCCGAAACTTTTTTAGTTAGTTTTTTTGGTTCGGGGAAAGAAAAATTATCAGCATAGTTTTTGTTTTTAAATCCTACCATGTAGATTCTTTCTCGATTTTGCGGGATATCTCCGTATTCCATGCTGTTCAGAACCCTTGCGTTTACGTGGTAGTCTAAATTTTTTAAAGTTTCTTTAATTATTCTGAAAGTTTTTCCTCCGTCATGGCTTTTTAAATTTTTTACATTTTCAAGGAGAAAGCCCTCCGGCTTACGATTTTCAATAATTCTCGCGATATCAAAAAATAAATTTCCGCGACCTTTTTCATCATTAAACCCCTGTCTATAGCCGGCTATGGAAAAAGCCTGGCAGGGAAATCCTCCCAGTAAAAAATCGAACTCTGGTAAGTCATCTATCCCAACCTTTTTTATGTCTTCGACTACAAGTTTTGTTCTAGGAAAATTTAAATCGTAAGTCAGCTTGCACTGTTCGTCAAAATCATTTGCAAAAATAGTTTTAAAGCCGGCTTTTTCGAAACCAAGTCTAATCCCGCCGATACCCGCAAAAAGATCAATTGTTTTAAGCCCGTGCTTAGTTTTTTTAGCGATTTTTTCTTCGGGCTTAGTTGAGATATTGCTGATAACCTGGATGACTACCCCCCTTATTTCTAATTCTTTTCTGAAGAACGGAAGCATATTTGGATTTCTTGGTTCTAGCCTGAATCTGTTTTTCTCTCGATAAAGTTTTTTTAGAGTCGCTTGGTTGCCATCTATAATTGCCACTACTGTTTGGCCATTTTCTGCGACTGATTGATTTTTAATTATTACAATATCCCCATCAAAAATACCCTCTTCTATCATGCTGTCTCCTATAACTTTAAGCGCATAATAATCTTCCGAATTTTTTATGGCTGGATTTGATACGGAAATGGTATCTTGAAATTTTTCTTCGATAGCCTCTATGGGTTCGCCAGCAGCTATATTTCCGACAATTTGGATATCAAAAATTGTTCTTGTCAGCTTTTGTGGAGTGATACTTCTGGCAGAATTCACATTCTTTAAAAGGTAGCCCTTCTTCCTCAAGGTATTTATATGCTCATGCACCGTAGAGATTGCTTTAAGCTTCAATTTTTTTCTAGTCTCTTCCATTGTGGGCGATATGCCGTTTTCTGCAATATATGTGTTAATAAAATCGAAAACTTGTTTTTGTTTCTTTGTTAAAGTCTGCATGTTGCATTTAAAATTATTTATACCACAATTCAATTATACCGAACAAAAACCGAAACTAAAAGCGGTAGTTATTCACAGGTAAAAGATTTGACAGCAGTTTTCTGTAGATTAAAATAATATAATAACGTAAAAAATGATCAAAGAATAAAGAGTAGAAAAAGCGATTAAAATTAAAAAGTGATTTTATGGGTCAAATTTTAATTTTTATTTTTGGCGTTGTTGTTGGCGGAATATCTGACAGGTTTAACGGCTTAACGCGTTGAGCCGTTGGTTTTGTGTGTGGTATAATATAGAAATTAAATAAAATTTAAAAAATATTATGATAAAAACAGAAAAAATATGGATGTGGATTTTTATAGCCATGTTCGCCCTCCCAGAAATTTTATTTTTATTTACGTTGTCTGCATTTGATTTTTTCGGGATAAACATCGTACCATTAAGTTCAATTCTTTTTGGTCGTCAATTTTTTTCAGATCACCCAATTTATTTACTTCTAGCTCATATATTAGAGTGGCTGGGCGCTTTAGGTTTGCTGGTATTGAGTATAAAATTCAACAAAAAAATATTTGTTATCTTGTTTAGTATTATTCTGTTGTGGTTGTCTGTGTATCTTTATTTTGGCTACGTAATTAGTACCATGAATCTGGTTTTTTAAATATATTTTTTATGAAAAATAGGATTATTGTATTTTTTATTTTGACCACGGTCGTATTAATGGGTGTTCCGTTTTTGGTTTCAGCTATCTCCCCTAAGGTGCCTGAAAGGGTTTTGCCACCGGGAGTTGTTGAGGGAACAGCGGTTTCTTTTAAAATAAGTAACAGCAATTACTTAAATATTTCCTTGGATAGTTCGCAAAGTATAACGGCACGCATTGTGTCAGTTCCCAAAATGATTAGTTTGGATGTTTCAGTCGGAAGTAGCGGAGTCACTTTCGTAGTGTTAACCTTACAAGGGTTAGAGGCAAATAAAAATTATTATAAATATCAGGATAGTCACAAAAATAAAGAAATTATTACAGCCGACGAAAATGGAGATTATAATTGGACACAGGATTTAAATCAGCCACGCCATTTTTGGTTTGAAGAGGTGCTGGTTGCAAATGTAAAAAGTTTTATGGCTCCGTTGGCTCTTTCTGCTGAAGTTGAAAGCGGGCCAATATATCTTCCTGACCAATGTTCTGACTATGGCACTTGGGATGTTGGCACCTCAACCTGCGTATTAAATCGGGATATAAATTTTGGTGTTGAAATAACATCAGATAATGTTATTTTAAACTGCGCGGGCTACAATATAGTAGCAACAGAAAATGATTTTAACGGTGTTTATTTGCATGGTCTGGAAAATATCACTATAAAAAATTGCAATATAATGGGGTATTACGACGGTATTTATGTGGATTTTTCTTCAAATATATCTTTAGAGAATAATCAAATTTCGGGTTCGGGTTATTTTAATAGCGCCTACTTTTATTACACAGATAATAACGTTCTGGAAAACAATATTATGAATGGCGAGTTATATTTTTATTATTCTGGGAATAATGTTATTAATGCAAATAAAATTATAGGTGGTTGGGCCGGAGTTTATTTTAGTTATGCGAGCGATAACGTATTTACAGGCAACGATATCGTCAAGGGGGTTGGTTTTTATAATTCTAATAATAATGAGATTAAAAACAACACAATTGGCGGTGGTACTTGGGGTTGTTTATATCTTAATGAATCAAATAATAATGTAATTTCTGGAAATACCCTTTCTAATGACATTAATGATGGTATTGGTTTCTATTCTTCAAACGATAATAAAGTAAACAGTAATGTAATTAGCAATAATGGATATGGAATTAATCTCTATGACTCCACTAATAATATATTTACCAATAATAATATTGATGAAAATAAATATGGGGGAGTAGCGGTTTACGGTTCGTCTTTTATTAATTTCACCGGAAACAATATAAAACAAAATGGCGTGGGTTTCGCCGGATATGGTTCTAATGATATTAAAATATACCACAATAATTTTGTTGATAATTCCCTTGGGTCAGAAGCATACGGCGGAACTTATAATTTTGATAATGGTTATCCAAGAGGTGGAAATTATTGGAGCGATTATCAAGGAGTTGACGTGAATGGCGATGGCATAGGCGACACTCCATATGTTTTTTCATCAGCTCAAGATAATTATCCTTTCATGGAAAGAGATGGTTGGCAATCCACGCCAGAACCATCGATAACCCCGGTTTTAATTGTGCCGGGGTTAACTGGGACAGAAATGAAAAAGGGAGATGAGTTGTTGTGGGCAGATATTCCTAGAATGGCGAATCCATTGAACTCAGATAACTTTATGGACCCGTTGACATTCAGTTCAAGTCTTGTGCCCAACGATTCAGCCACCCTTGTCTCAGAAGTTATTAAAATAAAGAATTTTTTAGGATATACGTTCGATTATACCGAGGGGTTGATTAATGAATTTGGAAATCAGGGATATGTGGAGGGGCAGAATTTGTTTACTTTTCCGTATGATTGGAGGTATGGGGTGAGCGGGAAATATGCAGATGGAACAACTAATTCTGATTTGTTGGGTGAAAAAATTAGTCAGATTTTGGCGCAAACTGGCGCCAGTAAAGTTGATGTTGTGGCTCACAGCATGGGCGGTTTGATTGTTAAAAAATATGCAATGGACAACCCAACGAGTAATTATATTGGCAAGGCGGTGTTTGTTGGCGTGCCGAACACAGGGTCGCCGAAAGCAGTTAAGGTTTTGGTGCAGGGAGACAACATGGGAGTTTTGGGTTTGAATGACCAAGAAATGAAAAAAATTGCTGAAAACATGCCAGCTGCCTATGATTTGCTTCCAAGTCAGCAATATTACGACACAAAAGGCAGTTTTATAGAAGTTATTGACAGGGGCGGTCCTTTTAATTTTTTTCCCACTCAAAAAGATTTAGATTATAGCGAGGCAGAAAACTTTTTAATAAACGACCATAGTTTAAATTCTTTAGCTCAGGACAATGCGCAGAATTTACACACGCAAAATTTTGACAATTATGATTTAAGACAGGCAGGAGTCGATTTGTATGCCATTGACGGGTGCAAGGCTGGAACTTTGGGGAAAATTGTAGAAGTAAGATACCAAGATATTTTTGGAAATAACTATACAAAATATGACCGGCCGACAATGATTCTGGGCGATAATACGGTTCCCCTAGAAAGTGCCACTAATTTACCGATAAGTCAGCAGAATAAATATTACGCTTTGGTGTCAGAGCATGGAAAAATGCCAAGCCAAGATGGTGTTCGTCAGCAAATTGTTAATTTGTTGTCTGGCAGTAATCTTTCGGTCAGTGACAACTTAATAACTCAGGATATCAGCAGGTGCAATTTAAACGGAAAAGCTATTGCTGTTTTTAGTCCGATTAATATATTTGTCACAGACCAAGACGGAAACAAATTGGGCTTAGCCGAAGATGGCAGTGTTATAAATGAAATTCCCAATGCTGATTTCACAATTTTAGGCGAGGAAAAATTTATTTATCTTCCGCAAGATGGCGGTCAAATATATAGCATAAATATGAAAGGAACTGGCACGGGCACATACACAATCAAAACCCAAGATATACAAAATAGTCAGGCAACAAACACGGAAACGTTTAGTAATTTACCTGTTACGGCAGAATTAACGGGAAGCATAAATATAGATACATTTGGCAACTCAACCATCTTAACCGTAAAGCAAAATCCAGTTGCGCAAGAGCAGATAATTTTATCGGACTTTTTGTCGGATAAAACCCCACCGGAAGCTGTAATCTATTTTGACCCGAGTGCAAAAGATTTAAAATTTATTGGTACGGACAATGTTTATGACTCCTCGGAAATTTCAGTTTTAGATAATGACAACGTAATCACATTAACCGATCAAGCCGGCAACACCACAAAAATAACTTTAAAGGATAAAAACAGAAAAAAATCCATGAAAGCTGAAATAAAATCAATAGAATACAATGGAATCCAAGCTGACATCAGCAAAAACAAAATGGTTTTCTCTTGGAATTACGATAAGAAAGGAAATCTTAAAAAACTTTCCCAGCATGTAAAGTCAAAAAAAGATTATGATATAACAGCTGTTTTTGATGGCAGAAATACAAAAATTACTGGCAAGGATTTTCCCGGGAAAATTTTGCAGACGTTTGCGGGGTTAAAAATTTTAAAAATCACAACTAACAAGGGTGATTTGGGGTGGTCGTATTAGCGTGAAAGCCTTGAAAAAAGATGGAATTAGTGGTAAGAATAATTTACTAAAAGTAAATTGGTATTTAGTATTTGGAAGCTGGAATATGGAATGGAATGCGGAATATAGAATTCTGGATTCAAAATTCGATTCAAGCTACAAGATACTAAATTCAAAATACAAAAATCAATGACAACTTGCATGAACGTAAAAAGAATGGACAGGAGAATAAAAAAGAAAAATAGGACTAAGCTTACGAAAAGGAAAAGGAAACAACCGCCTACAAACCCGAACAGAGGTTAAAATTATTTCTCAAACAAAATCCCGCCAAGGCGGGATTTTGGTTTTAACTAATAAATAGTGTAAAATGATATAATAATATAAAATGATTGAGATAAACAACCTTACAAATTTTCAAATTGATAAAAAAAGTTTTTCACAGGTTGCAAAAAATGTATTAAAAGGTGAAAATAGAGAAAGAGAAACAATCTCTTTGGCTTTTGTTAATAAAGCAGAGATAAAAAAGCTTAATAAAAAGTTTCGCAACAAGAACAAACCGACAGACGTTCTATCTTTTTCTTTTAACGAAAAAAAATATTTGGGAGAGATTGTTATATGTCCTGAAATTGTTGATGAAAAGAAGGAAAAAATCATAGAGGTTTTTATACACGGAATTCTGCACTTGTGCGGTTATGACCATGAAGGGTCTGGAAAGGATGCAAAAATAATGGAGCAGAAGGAAAGGTCTTATTTAAAAATTTAAAAATTAAAAATTTTCGTGAAATCTGATATTGTCACAGGTTTAGACATAGGAACACACAGCATAAAGGCGTTGGCGCTTCAAAAAAGGCAAAACACTTGGGAGGTTTTATCATACGCGGAGGTTCCTTCTTTTGGGCTTCGCAAAGGAGCTGTTGTTAATGTTGAAGAAGCTTCAAAAAATGTGCAGATGATAGTGTCGGGTGTTGAAAAAGAATGTGGGAAAAAAATTAAATCTGCTTTTGTAAATATTGGAGGAAGCCACCTTTATATCACTCCATCTGATGGGATAATTTCTGTTTCAAGGGCCGACCAAAGAATTTCGAAAGAAGATGTTGACAGAGTTTTGCAGGCGACTAAAGCAATAAATATTCCGCACAATGAAGAGGTTTTAGATGTTTTTCCAAAGGAATATGTTATTGACGACCAAAAAGGAATAAAACAGCC
>CAYRXZ010000016.1:0-8199 GCA_964428615.1 uncultured Candidatus Saccharibacteria bacterium
TACTATTTATTTTACACTTTAATCTTACCATGTTGTTAAAAATAAGTTTAATTTAATAGTTTTTCTGAAGCTAAGTTGTTGGGACTATGGAACTATGTTACGACCTTTTATCAAAGCTAGATGGATTTCTCGAATATCTTTCTAAAAGATAAAGTGAAACTTTTGCGACAGATTCTGGTCTAAATAACGGCAATCCATGATGTCCAAACTTCTCAGGGAAAATCGCTCTGACATAAGGGCTTTCCAGGAAAAGATTCTCTTTTAAATATGCCCCCCTTATTATTGCAGTTGAGTCTGTCTCGGATAAATCTGATTCGATTCTTTTTAGATAATCTTGAACAGCCTTATCCTCTTCTGCCTTGGGAACTATTTTATCTCTTGGCGAGAGTGGGTCTTTTGCTCCACTGATAATAACAACAGGAACTTTAATCCTTGGAATGTTAGAATTTTTTCTTTCCATTTCCTGAATTTGGCTTTTAAGTCTTTCTAAATAATCAGAATGGGAGAGTTTTAATTCTTTAGCGACCCCCTTCATAATATCAATACCTGCACCTATTGTGCTCCCCGTCCTGCTTAATAATGATTTGGCAATTTCGGCTTTTGTTAGAGTTTGCCCCCTCTTGAGCCCTTTATATTGGTCTTTAATATTATGAGGAAGTGTATAGACAAAAGTATCTTTAGCAAACTTTCCCACTAAGCCTTCCAGATTGAACAAACTAGGCGTATCAAGAAGAATTAAGCCTTTAATCTTAATTTTATCTTGAAGTAAAGAAACTAAATAAATGGCCTTACTCCCTCCTTCTGAATGCCCGCCTATCGTTACTTCCTTTAACCCATTATCTTCAATGAAGCGGCTAATAGCTTCGGCTTCTTTAAACAAAGAGTCTGGGACGATAGACTCTGCTCGACTAACAATAGAGTAAGTTTTCTCGCCCGAACTATCAGTAAATGACTGGCTTAATTTTTCCCCTGAATTGGCACTAGCTCCCATCGACCACCCTGGCAGAAAGATTATTGCTTTGTTTGAAGGAAACTCTTTGTTACTTGGAGTAAATTCCCTGCAGGTTAATTTAATTGAGATACCGTCGACTTCATAATTATAATTTCTCAAATCTTTAGCTTCGTTATTTAAGCTAGCTCCTTCTTGAGATTCCATAAACCTAATTATACCATTACGTTTTTTTTAAAGCTAAATTCCTAGCTGAGCAGGTCGGTCTAGGCCCTTCTTATCCTTATAACTGATTGTCTCACATTGAGGCTGAATGTTTACACTGAGTGAAGTCGAAGTGAAACAAATGAGACAGTATAAAAAGGGGAGCTTTAAAAAAATAATAGTGTTTAGTTTGGTCTTTTTTTAGACACTTGACACTATTTTTTTCATCAGCTAATATATATGAATATGAGTTCATATAGTTGTCTTTCTCCTTTGAATCCTAAATCCAAGCAGGTATCAGCATTAGCAAATTTATTAAAAATTGTTTCTGAGGAAAGCCGGTTAAAAATGCTTTGTCTTTTGTGCCAAGGTAAACAATGTGTCTGTGAAATAATGGAACATATCGGTTTGTCTCAGAGTTTGATTTCTCATCATCTTAGAGATTTAAAAGATGCAGGGATAGTTACGTATGATAAACGGGGTTTAAGAGTTTATTATTCTCTTACAGATAAAGGCAGAGACATTGCCGATTTGCTTTTTATTATTTGTAAAAGGGAGGTGAAATCATGACAATTCAAGTTTTAGGATCAGGTTGTCCGACTTGCAAAAAATTATTTGAGTTAACAAAGCAAGCAGTTGCCGAGCTTGATTTAAAAACAGAGGTAGAATACATCACCGATATTCAGAAAATAATTGAAATGGGGGTAATGCAAAGTCCGGTGTTGGCCATCAACGATAAACCCGTGATGACCGGATTTTTGCCTGACATCGAAAAAATCAAGGAAACAATTAATAAAAATTTATAATTTTTTTATGAAAAAAGAACTCAATATCTTTATTTTTCTTTTAGGTTTATTTTTCCTTTTTTATTTTATGCCGATGCATTCGGCTTTGTTCACAGGTGCGATTTTGTCAGGTTTTAAACTTTTAAACGAATACGCCCGCCAGCATGTTTTAACTTGTCTTGTTCCTGCCTTTTTTATCGCCGGAGCAATTTCAGTTTTTGTCAAAAAAGATTTTATTCTTCGTTATTTAGGCAGTCAGGCTAAAAAATATATTTCATATTCACTAGCCTCTATTTCAGGGAGTATTTTAGCGGTTTGTTCCTGTACAATTTTACCTTTGTTTGCGGGTATCAGAAAAAGAGGAGCCGGACTTGGTCCGGCGATTACTTTTCTTTTTTCTGGTCCGGCCATTAATATCGCGGCGATGTTTTTAACCTTGTCCGTTTTAGGTGTAGAAATCGGATTGGCCAGAATTATTGCAGCCATTGTTTTATCTATATTAGTGGGGTTAACGATGCAGTTGTTTTTTCGGGAAAAGATAGAAGACGGAAAATTATTTATGGAAGAGCATCAAGAAATTGTTGTCGGTAAAAAAGTTTTGGTTATTTTCTTTATGGCGATGGTTGGTATTTTAATTGTCAACGGTTTGCAAATTAACAGTTTAGTTAAATTAAGCCTAATGTTTTTATTAGCATTAGCTACGGTTGCAATTGCTGTTTTTAAGTTTCGTCGTCAGACTTCCGTTGAATGGTTGAAGGAAACCTGGGCTTTTACTAAAATGCTTTTGCCGATTTTATTTATTGGTGTTTTTGTCGCTGGTTTTATTATGCCTTTCTTGCCTCAAGAGCTGATTGAAAACATTGTTGGTTCAAACTCTTTTGTGAGTAATTTAATCGCTTCTGTTTTTGGGGCTTTTATGTATTTTTCCACCTTAACGGAAATCCCGATCCTTCAGGCGTTAATTGCCAAGGGGATGAACCAAGGTCCAGCTTTGGCTTTGCTTTTAGCCGGACCTTCGTTAAGTTTACCGAATATGTTGGTTATCAGAAAAGTTTTAGGCAACGGAAAAACAGCTGTTTATGTAATGCTGGTGATCATTTATTCGACTGCCGCTGGTTTAATGTTCGGCAGATTTTTTTAAGGAAGCGATGAAAAAAACATTAGTAGCGATTTTAATAGGTTTATTTGTTTTGGCTATTTTATTTTTTGTTTTTAAAAACAATCGCCAATCATCAACCCCGCAGGCAACGGATAATTTGATTTCGGCCAATAAAGATATAAGCCCAGTTACCAGCAATGATAATTTGACCACTGAGGAAGAAATTATTGCCGAGAAAATTGAAGTTGTTCATTTCCATGCCACTCAGCAGTGTTGGTCTTGTATTACCGTCGGGGAATATGCCCTAAAAACCATAAAAGAAAAATTCCCCCAAGAATATAAAAGCGGAAAAATTGTTTTCAGGGACATTAATGGTGAATTGCCGGCAAATAGAGACATAGTTGTGAAATATCAGGCCGGAGGGTCATCCCTTTTTGTAAATGCTATTAAGTTAGGGAAGGATCATATCAAAGAAGATATTGATGTTTGGCGTTTGGTCACCGATGAGAGTCAATTTATTAATTATTTTCAAAATAAATTAAACAAACTGTTAGGTAATTAATTTATGGATTTTATCAATCATCTTATTGACGCTTATAATTTGCCTGTTTTAACGGCTTTTCTTGTTGGCATCTTAACTTCTATTAGCCCTTGTCCGCTGGCAACCAATATTACGGCGATTGCCTACATTTCCAAAGACATAAAGACCCCACGCCACACTCTTTTAAATGGTTTGTTTTACACCTTGGGTCGGGGGATAAGTTACACAATTTTGGCAAGCTTAATCTATTTTGGTTTGTCTTCATTCCAAATAGCCCGTATCTTTCAGGGTTGGGGCGATAAAGTTTTAGGTCCGGTTTTGATAGTCATTGGTTTGATAATGTTTGGGATAGTAAAAGTTAATTTTAATAAAGGTGGGGAGAAAATTGAAAAGATAAAGATGTGGTTGTCACAAAAAGGGTATATGGGCTCACTACTTTTGGGGGTTTTGTTTGCTTTGGCTTTTTGCCCCTACAGCGGAGTTTTATTTTTTGGTGTTTTAATTCCTTTGGTTTTAAAATCAACAGAAAGTTTATTATTGCCACCGATTTTCGCCCTTGGCACAGGGCTTCCTGTAATTGTTTTTTCTTTTTTAATCGCTTTTTCAATGCAGAAAGTCAGTCGTGCTTTTCAAATCGTCCAAAAGGTTGAGAAAGTGATGAGATATGGAGTGGCGACAATCTTTGTCGGTGCGGGAATTTATTATACGCAGTATCTTGTAAAATATTTGATGAATTTATGATTAATAACGCTTTCATTTTTATTATCGTTTCAGTTATCTTATCTCTTATTTCATTTTTTCTTGATAGAAATAAAACGATCTTAGGTTTTAAAAAAGGATTAAAAATGTTTAAGAGTATTGCGATCCCGTTTTTAAATATTCTTATTTTAGTGAGTTTGGCTTTATATTTTATTCCCCAATCCTTAATCATTAAATATCTGGGCGCTGGTTCTGGATTTTGGGGATTGGCGATAGCGGCTTTTGTCGGTTCGGTAACTTTGATACCTGGTTTTATTTCTTATCCAATTGCTGCAGCATTGATTAAACAAGGCGCTTCTTATACTACAGTTGCGACTTTTATGACGACTCTAATGATGGTGGGCGTGGTTACTTTTCCACTTGAGGCAAAATATTTTGGCAACAGAGTAGCGGCGACAAGAAATATATTAAATTTTATAGCCGCAATTATTATTGGTTTATTGGTAGGTCTAATATTATGGCGATAAAAAATATTATCCGAAAAAATAAACAATGGTTTTGGCTGGCGACTTATCTAATAGCAACCCTTTCATCCTTTATTTTTGGTTTTAATCCAGGCCAGGAAGTTTTCGGCAATTTTACCAAGTTTTTTATTGAGATGATAACTTTTATTCCGTTTTTATTTATCATTATTGGTTTGTTTGATGTTTGGTTTCCCAAGGAGCAAATTGAAAAACATATTGGCAAAGAATCTGGGATAAAAGGAATGTTTTTAGTGATAGTTTTGGCTATGTTACAAGCAGGCCCGCTTTACGGCGCTTTTCCAGTCGCTTATATTCTTTATAAGAAAGGAGCGAGCATTAAAAATATTTTTATTTATTTAGGAGCATTTTCATCTTTGAAAATCCCAATGCTTGGGATAGAAATCGGGTATCTTGGCTTGAATTTCACTTTAGCAAGAACACTAATCTCGTTGCCACTTTTTATCGCCATCGGCTATTTTATGGAATGGTATTTAAAGAATAAAAATTTTAAAGTTAATGAAGTTTAATTAAAATTAAACAATTTTTTTGAATTAAAACTATGAATAAACAACAAAAACAAGATCCGAAATTCGCCAAATTTCACGGCATCGACCGCGACAAGATAGATTGGCATCCAACTATTAACGAATCAAAATGTATTGGTTGCGGGATGTGTACCACCTCTTGCGGTAGGGGTGTATACAAATTTGATTACGAAAATAAAAAATCAAAAGTCGCCAATCCCAATAATTGCTTGGTAGCCTGCCAAACTTGTGCCAATTTATGTCCAATGAAAGCAATTAGTTTTGCCGAGGAAGACAAAACCAGAGAAAAGGCGCAAAAAATCATCAAAGATAATAATATTTTGCCAAAAATAAAAAGTGAGTTGGAAGATAGAAAAGAAGAACTAAAATTTTAAATTGCTATGAAAAATAAAACCATAATTCCTACAATTTTATTTATTGCCGTTTTGATTTTTTCATTTTTTGTGCTTTCGCCAGAAAAAGATAAAAACCAAATTTCAACAAACGAAACGGTAATAGAGGAAAATCAATCGGCGAGCCAGATCATTCTTTTTTATGGCGATGGTTGTCCGCATTGCGCGATTGTTGAAGAATACATCAAGGAAAATAGTATTGACGATAAAATTTCTTTCGCCCAAAAAGAAGTTTATTATAATCAAAACAACGCTAAAGAGTTGGAAACTAAAGCGAGAATTTGTGGATTGCCAACCGATTCTATCGGCGTGCCTTTTCTTTGGGACGGCGAAAAATGCTTAATCGGCGACCAAGATATTATCAATTTCTTTAAGCAAAAAACTAATGGGCAATAAGATGAAAAAAACATTAATTTACCTTTTATCTATTTTTGTGATTAGTCTTTTTTTCGCCAAAAAAGCTTTGGCGGTTTGTCCTATTTGTACGATTGCCGTTGGCGCGGGCGTCGGTCTTTCCCGCTGGCTTGGAATTGACGATGCGATCACCGGACTTTGGGTTGGCGGACTTATTGTTTCTATGATTACTTGGACGGAAGACTGGCTGAGAAAGAAAAATATCCGTTTTAAAGGCAGAATGTTTGTAAATATTTTTGGATATTACACCTTAATTGTTATTCCGCTTTATTATTCCGGTATTATCGGCAATCCACTTAATACATTATGTGCCTGTGGATTGGATAAACTTCTTTTTGGAATAATCGCTGGCAGTTTGGCTTTTTTGTTTGGTGCGAGCTGGTACTTTTATTTGAAAGAAAAGAATAACGGCCACGCCTATTTTCCGTTCCAAAAAGTCGTGATGCCGGTTTCGCCTTTAATAATTTTAAGCATAATTTATTATTTTCTAACTAAGTAATCATATGAATAATGCAAATAACAAGCAAAATCCGATAAAAAATCTTGATGAATTTATCCAAAAAGCAGACAAGATGAAAAAGCAGGAAAAAATGGATTTATCGTCCGACCAAGATTTAAGTATCGCCATAATGAACTTGGTGAGCATCGAAGAGCATTTTTTCTTTACCGGAGCCAAGCTTGGCAAACCCGAGTATTACGACATAGTCAGGGATGTTCGAGCAATGAGAAAAGAACTGCTTAAAAAAATCATCAGAGAATCTGAAGGTGAGGCTTGGTGTATTTCCAAACATTTGCTCGCCGCTTCTATGCGACTTATGGAAGTCGGTACAAAACAATTGGGAATGAACAGGAAAAAGGAAGCGTATGATCTTTTTGGCAAAGCGTATAATCTTTATTCTTTGTTTTGGGGCCTTAATATGAAATTGTTAAATGTTGGTGATATTAAAAAGATTGATGATAAAGCGTTAAACAAACACGATAAAGAGAAAAAAGGATTTATGGGGAAACTTGGCGAATTAGTCAAAAAAGCGATTGATTGTTGTATTGAATAATTTTTTCATTACTTTGACTTATTTAGCTGGGAGTCTTTAACTATGTTACGACCTTTTATTTAAAATACTCTTCAGGGTTGAATATGAAAAACGGAGAATTTTTTCTAAGAAACATATTTTGATAGAATAAAACTAATGGATATTAAGAATCTAATGGAGAAATTCTATAAGAATACTCCTTTAGAAAAAATTTCCTGGAATAAGACTCAGGCTGATTATTTTCTAGAGTTATTAAATTCTGGAAAGCTAGGTCAAGGGGAAGCTTTAGATTTGGGTTGTGGAGTTGGAGCTAAATCTATTGCTTTAGCTCAAAAAGGTTTTAGGGTAACAGGAGTTGATATTTCTCCGACGGCAATCAGCTATGCCCAAGAGAAAGCAGAAAAGACAGGAGTTAAAGTAAAATTTATTGCCAGTGACGCTACCGATTTGTCTTTTTTGGCAAATGAAACTTTTGATTTTGTTTTAGACTGGGCTTGTTTTCACTGTATTCCTAAGACTAAAAGAAAAAAATACATTGACGAAATAGCTGACCATACTAAAAGGAGAGGGAAATTTCTTTTAAGATGTTTTAGCAAGCGTGGCGTTAATAAAGAATCTGTATTTCGTCCCGCAGGTCGTGTTTACCTATTCTCAGAAAAAGATATTGGTCAACTCTTCAATAAAAAATTCAAGATTCTTAAAACAAATAGTAGTAAGCCTTTTCAACAAAATCCCCCGGGAAAATGGCTTGATGAATACTTAATGGAGAAATTATAAGCTTCTGAAGCTAAGCTGAGCAGGCCGGTCTAGACCCTTCTTGTCCCTATAACGATTGTCTTACATCAAGGCTAAATAAGACAAATAAGACAGTATAAAAAGGGATATTTTACTCTATTATTTGTTTTGAATGAAAGATCTCGATAATTTCCTTCTTGCTTTTAACTTGACAACCCCAAACCCCAATGTTATTATGAATACATATTCAATATAGCTTTTGACGAAAGGAGGTGAAAAAA
>CAYRXZ010000017.1:0-6962 GCA_964428615.1 uncultured Candidatus Saccharibacteria bacterium
TACGCTTTGGCGCCTTGTGAATTCGGGTCGTGCAGGATGATTGGTTTGCCGAAACTTGGCGCTTCAGCCAAAGAGACGGAGCGGGGAATTTCAATATCAAACACTTTATGAGGGAAATGTGTTCTTACTTCTTTGGCGACTTCGCGTGAAAGTTTTTCCCTTTTATCATACATTGTCAGAAGCCCGCCGGCAACTTTTATTTGCCGTCCAAGGTTGCTGTTTATCATATCAATTATTTCCAAAATTTGGCTGAGCCCTTCAAGGCTGTAATATTCGCACTGAATCGGAATTAAAACTTCATCCGATGCCACAAGTCCATTAAGCGTAAGTAAATTTAAGCTTGGCGGTAAGTCAATAAAAATATAATCATATTGATGGCGTAAACGGTTTATAAATTTACGGAGTAAAAATTCACGTTCTTCTAAGCTGACAAGTTCAATCAATGCGCCGCTTAGGCTTTGATTCGCCGGAATTAAATGATGGTTATAAATAATCGTGTTTTTGATGAGCTTATCAATGTCGGCATAGCCTATCATTCCATGATAAATATTATCGGTAATGCTTTTCGGGTCAATGCCGAGTCCGGAGGTAGCGTTTGCCTGAGGGTCAAAGTCAATTAATAAAACTCTTTTTCCAAGAGCTGCAAGATAGCTTGACAAATTGACGGAAGTTGTAGTTTTACCGACTCCGCCCTTTTGGTTGCAAATGGAAATTACTTTTGCCATATCCATATTTTAAACTTTTTCTTGATTTTATCAAGAAAAAAGTGTTTAATTTAATTATTAAATATGCCCGGGTGGCGGAATGGCAGATTTATCCCGTAGAAATTTTGTTTTTTTAAAATATGGGCGAGTGGCGGAACGGTCTACGCGTACGACTCAAAATCGTATGGGAGTAATCCCGTGTGGGTTCGAATCCCACCTCGCCCACAAAATAAAATTTTCTATCGGGGCGCGACGGACTCCCCGTGGCAGAACAAAGCTCGCTACGGGGCAGGCAAAATCATATGGGGGGAAACTTATAAGAGTTCGACTCTCCTCCCGGGCACCAATGTATGGGAAAATAATGAGTGGATAATTATATATGGAATTATGGTAAGATTTGTAATAAAATAATAAAGATGAACTTTTCGATTTTTGATTAGCTTATTAACCATTATGGATTTAACAAGTTTAAAAAATATACTGCGCCAAAAACAAAAAATTTTTATTTTTGTAGCTGCGATTTTAATAATAATCGGTTTAATTGTTGTAGGCAAATCTTTTATTAACCCTGAGGTTGTAAATAAACAAACAGACGACGATATTCTATTTGGAGGCAAGCCGACGGCAATTTTTAACCTTGGCCAAACAGCAAAACTTGGCTCTTTAGAAATAACCATTGATGATAAAAAAGAATCTTCCTATACCTCTTTAGAATTAGATGAAAATTACCAAAGAACCAAAATTGATTATCTTGCAATTAGAGTAAAGGTTTTTAATCCATCCCCAACTCAAACAGAAAACTTGTTAATTGGATTAATCGATAATCAAAAGAGTAAATATAAACCAAGTTTCAGTATCGCGCATGACATTGCCGAGCTAAAAGATTTTAGCAGAAATACAAGTATCTTTCCAAGAATCATTCAAGAAGGATATCTGTTTTTTACGAATATTAATAAGGAGTCGGGGAAAATGCAGTTAATTTTCGTTATAAGGTCGACACAAGAAAAAATAGCTTTTGAGTTCGAGCGATAAAATATAAATATGGGAATGATAGAATTTATAAATTTTTTTAAAAAAAATACTATTTACATTGGCGCAGGATGCTTGTTAATTATTTTGATAATTTTGGCATCAATTTTTATATTTCAAGGTTCAAAGTCAATTTCTTTACACAGTGATTATGACATTCAAAGAGATTATTGCGGGAAGGCGATTGATATTCATTACTGCCAGTGTGCTTTTGAAGGAGAGTTTTGTGAAGCCATCAGCACAAGCGGTAAAGATGCCGTTAATAAATTAGTTATCGCGGGGTTTGAAAAATGGGTGATTGAACAGAAGAAAAAGGAATGCGCAGAAAAAAGCGGTTATTGGGTAAATGATGGTTGTAAGGCTAAAAATTAATATTGAAATTTTAGATTAGTTTTATTTGTATAAAAATCAGCATTTTAAAATGCTGATTTTTTAATTTATAATTTAATTTATAAAAGTTTAAATCCTTTTTCTTGGTAATATTTTATTAAATAATTCTTAAGATTTAAGCGTTCTTCGGTTTTACTTATTAAGTAGTAAGCAATGTTTATATTTTCAAGATTACTTTTTATTTCGGTAGCTATTAAGTTATTGTTATTTATTATTTGTTTAAAAATGTGCTTTTTTAAATTTTCCGATTCTCCCACAAAAAAGGGGAGGTTTTTTTTAAGTAGAACATAAACACCGCTTTTTGATTCAAAATCAAAAAGAGTGCCAAGGGTTAAGCTGACAACCCCTTTAGGAGAAGCGCCTAATTTCAAATATCCATGGTTTTTGAGTTTTTGTATGTGATAATTAACGGTATTGGTAGAAGAAACACCTATTTTCTTGGCGATTTGGCGAAAAGGAGGAAGAACAAAATTATTTTCCCTATATATCTGGAGAATTTTTTTCTGCAAAAGATGAATTTTTTTATCCATTTTATAGAACAATTATAGAACAGAGAGATGTTTTTAGTCAATATGCAAATTTTTTGGTTTAAAAATATATTATGTATGAAGCCCAAATTAAATAATATAACCTCATCAAGCAGGATTTTTATTTTATTCCATTAGAAAATTCATTTCTAGCGGATCCTGGTTTGTAACGGCATTTTATGGGGTTCGCTTCGCAAAATTGGCTATGGGGAAAAATAGTTTAAAGTGCAATTTATATTGTATTTAAGGTATAATTTATACTATTATTAAAGTATAATAGTATAATATTAATGAGATAAAAAATTGCATAAAATGAATAAAAATTTTTTAATTTTTTCTTTTGGAGTATTTGGACTGACAGCTTTAATTTTCCAAGTTATTTTTGCGAAAAATTTGGCACTTTTATTTGGTTTAACCGCTCCGGCCATCGCTACAGCGCTTGCGGTTTTCTTTTTTGGGCTTGCTTTGGGGAGTTTCGTGTTTGGAAAAATTTCTGATAAAATTTCCAACCCAAAAAATTTTCATCTTTATATAGGGCTTTTTGTTCTGACTGGGATTTACGGATTTTTCTTCCCATTACTTTTTAAACTTTTAAACTTTTTAATTCTTTCAGTAAACCAAATTTATCCTCTAAATTTTTCCAGTTTTAATTTCTTCGCTTTTCTTTTTTCCTTTCTCTTTTTGATATTTCCGGCAATTTTATTTGGCGCTGGATTCCCGATAATTTCTAAAATTTTTATCCGTGAGGAAAATTTACTTGGAAAGAAAATTTCGCTTTTGTATTTCATTAACACTATCGGTAGTGTTTTAGGAGCGGCTTTGGCCGGCTTTTGGTTGATACCAAGTTTTGGAAACAATGCGACAATTATTTTCGCTTCGATTTTAAATATTGCTATTGTCGGATTATTATTTACTTTTTTTAAACCGCAGATTTATATGGAAAAAAGTATTAATGTTAATCCGCGCGTTGATTCAAGTGAACCCTCTTCTACAACAATAAGAAATCCTATATTTTTTTACACTCTTTTCATTACCGGCTTTTTGGCTTTAGCTCTTGAGGTTTTATATACTAAAACATTAATTCTTTTTATTGGTAGCTCAACTTATGCTTTTTCTTTGATTTTGATTATTTTTTTGTTTGGCATTGCTTTGGGGAGTTGGGCAGTTTCGTTGTTCATTGACCGCATACAAAAAGCAATTGCCTATTTTGGAATATTTTTAGGAATATTGGGTTTTTGGCTTTTTTTAACTCTAAAATTTTTTGACCAGCTTCCATCGTGGTATCTAAAAATTTTCAAATCTCTTGGATCGGTTGAATTTTCAGTTGTTTTTTCTTCGCAACTTTTATTGACTTTTTTAGTAATTTTCCCAGCTACTTTTTTAATGGGGATGATTTTTGTTCTGGGGATAAAATTGGCTAATCCGGCTCTGGAAAAATTAGGCGAGGGGATAGGCAAGCTTTATTTCTCAAATACACTTGGAGGAGTTTTGGGGAGTTTAACCGCCGGATTTTTCCTTTTGCCGATATTTGGGTTTCAAAAGACCTTAATTTTCATTTTAATGGCTTATTTTCTTTTAGCTATATTCTTTATTTTTAAAGAAAAGTCGCTTGATTTGCCGATAAAAGCGGTTTTAGCGACGTTTCTTGTTTTTTGGGGGGTATTTGCTATAGTTTCTCGTCCATGGTCGCCGAATATTTTATCGTCAGGTGTTTTTATTTATGCTCCGGAATATTTATCCATTAGTGAAGAATTTGGCGAACAGAATCTTATAAAGGGTATAGAGAGCGACACACTCTTGTTTTATAAAGAGGGATTCTCTCAGGTGGCGGTGATAGAAAGGGGTCCATATCTTTTTTTAAGAGTTAATGGAAAAACGGACGCCTCAAACAGCACGCATGATTTGGAACACGAAATTTTAACCGGCGCTATCCCTTTAATACTCCATCCCGACCCCAAAGATGTTTTAATGATTGGTCTGGGTAGTGGAATTTCTTTAGGCACGGCAACGCAATTTAATGAGCCAGAAAATATTGATGCGATTGAAATTGATCCGGCAGTTATAGAAGCAGCTCAATATTTCAAAGCAGATAATAATGACGCATTAAATGACCTAAGAGTAAAAGTTATTTCAGCTGACGCTAGAAATTATCTTTATTTGACGGAAAAAAAATACGATATTATTTCTTCTCAGCCATCCAATCTTTGGGTTTCTGGCAACGCTTATCTTTTTACAAAAGAATATTATGAATTAGCAAAATCCCGACTAAAAGAAAACGGTTTGATGTTTCAGTGGGTTCAAATTTATAATTTTCAGTCGGAAGACATAAAATCTGTCTTAAAAACCTTTAGCGAAGTTTTCCCGCATTTTTATCTTTTAAACAATATTAATGGCACAGATTTATTTTTAATCGGCGCACTAAAAGAAGAAACGGTTTTAAATTTCAATGAAATTGAAAAAAAATTCCAAAATGAAAAAATCCAAAATGAATTAAGCCGCATTAATATTTACGACCCTTACGAATTTTTATCTTATTTCGTTGCTTCAGCCGAAGAAACTGAAAGATTTATTAGCGATGCAAAGAGACACTTGGATAACAAGCCCTTTCTTGAATTTTCCGCTCCAAAGTCAGTTTTTCAAGATACATCTAACGCAGTTTTAGAAATCATTTTAAAACTGCGGGAAAAAACCTTTTCAAAATTATATTTTGATTTAACCCAAGAATCTCCGGAAATTATTAAAGGGTTGAGTAGTGAGAATAAAGAAAAATTTAAAAATTATTTGATATTTCGCCAGAAAATTATTCCGGTTATTTTGGCCTTAAGAACTGGAGATTTAGATAAGGCATTAGAATTTTATAAAGAAGTTCAAGAAACAGGAGTTTTTAATATGATTCTTTATAAAAGATTGGTTAATGCCTGCCGTTTGAAAGCCGAAGCCGTAGAATCTCAACAAGGTCAAGAAGTAGGGGAAAAAGAATGGTTGAAATGCGAATTTCTTTTTAATGAAATAGAAACATAATGAAATAGAAGTAAAATAGAAAATCAAATGCTAGATCAAGACCAAAATTATAAATCCAAAAATTTATTATCGTTTAACGCGGAGATTTTATTATTACCCGCGCAAAAGAAAAAATTCTTTCGCAAAGAGAACTTTGTATTTTTAATGATTATCAGCTTGTTTACTTTGGCCAGCTTGTTTTTTGTTTTTAGAAATTTCCTGCCCGTTTTTGCTGTTGGCACTTTTTCCGATGATTTTGCCTTGCTTGATGACGCTGAGCTTATAGCTAACTGGACGTTGGCTGGCGCTGGAGCCTTAAAAGCCCTGGACGCCGACATTAAAGTGGAGGGATCCAACGGCATTGATATATATAACTGGAGGCGCGGCTTTTGGTAAATATAAGAATAATTCTGCTTCCAGTTGGGATTTAAGCAATAAACAAGTTTGGTTTTCATGGATGATTGGCAGTACTAAAATTCGCGATGGTTTTCAATGGTTCAAAGTAAGATTATCAGACCAAGTTTTTACCGGCACTACTGATCCGCCGTCTACTGTCGGTGATTGGGCAGAATGGGATATTTGTACTACTAATACTGAATGTATAACAAAATTAAAAGCAGGCTGGAATCATATAAAAATTTTTACCACCCAACCAACATTAACTAGTGGCGGCACTTTAAATACCGCTGCGGTAAAAGGATTTAACGACCGTTTTTTAAATAGTCAGACAGTAAGTAAGGTTGGTATGTTAACTTATGACTATTATCGGTATGGCACTAAAGTGTCTTTTTACGGCGGCAGCGCCGGGGCTCCGGTAACATTCAACGATATTAAAACTTATAGCGATGATACAAGTTACGGCGGTACCCTTCGGAATATAGGCGTTGTTGAAGCTGACGGGAATATTATCAAAATGAAAAGCAGCATAACAGTAGGAGACGGTACCAACCCAACTTATTTTTCTGACAAGGACCGTTATATCGCTATGGGCATGGCTAATTCCGACGATAAAATTAGTTTTACTTTGAATTCCAACAGCACGACAACTTTCGGCGTTTATGAAGCAGGATTTCCTATTTCGGGGAATAGTATTGTTTATGAAGGTGGTTTAAAAAGGTCAATTCCCTTCAGATTTCCTAGCGCTGTTTCGCCCCGGCCATCTTTATATCTTTACGCCTCAAGAATAACTGGCGCTAATGAAGTTTATTTTGGAGAATCAACAAGCACGGCTTTGAGCGCTGGCGCGCTTTATGGTTCTGAAATAGACAATTCTTCTACTACTTTTATATATTCTTCTGCTTTAAAAATAAAT
>CAYRXZ010000018.1:0-6908 GCA_964428615.1 uncultured Candidatus Saccharibacteria bacterium
TCAAAAATTCCTAAAAGGATTAAGATGTTAATCCTTTTTATAATCATAATTTCGGTGGCCTTTCTTGTTTTTCAGTTTTGGTTCGCGGACGTGAAAAATGTCCCCAGCGATTTTTTGCGAGCCCGCCAGGAAGCTTCGCTTGTCGCTTCGGAGATAGTCGCTATTTCCGGCCAATCAACAAATAATCTCAGTCAAATTGCTCAGTTTGATAAAGAAGGTAAATATACCGAAGCGCTCATTTTAGTTTCACAAGAGCTTGAACGTAATAAAGAAGCAAGAGATAAGGCTATAAGGCTTTCAGTTCAACTGGAAACAATGGCAAAAAATTTGTCAGCTATTTCTCCTGCTTCGGCCGGGCAAATCGCCTTAGAAGCAATAGCTTCAGAAACTTCTTTAATAAGCAAACTTATTGATTACAATGATGATCTTACAAAACTACTTCAAGTTTTACAGGAAAAATTTTTAGGCAGAAATGGCGGAGATAAAATCTCGGAATTGATAGCTAAAATAAATGATGACGTAAAAGTTATCAACGAGTTGAATATAAAGTTTAATGATGTAATGAAAGATTTTGATAATAGTTAAGCATGCGGGGTGTAGTATACCGGCAGTACGTATGCATGGGGTGCATGTAGACCGGGTTCAATTCCCGGCACCCCGACCATAATAAAAACCCGTCTAACGACGGGTTTTTAATTTAAGATTTTTTAGATTTCAAACACTTGGTGCAAACTAAAACTCTTCCACCTTCGGCAGATTTCATCCATTGGAGATTGGGCTGCTTTCTTTTTTTTGGCGTCGGGTTATAATTACCACGAAGTTTCTTCCTGGCTCTTCTAATTATTGAACCTTTTTCGCAAATAGCGCATTGTTTCATGATGGGTAAATATTACTAAATAAATTTTAAAAAGTAAACCCCATTAGAAATAATAAAATAATAAATGGAATCAATATCAATAAAATTGTTTTTATACATTGTGATAGTTCTTTCAGCAAGTTTTCATGAATTTGCCCATGCTTTTGTTGCTTTTTGGCTTGGCGATTCAACCGCTAAAGATGCGGGGAGGTTGACGCTAAATCCTTTAAAACACATTGATTTGGCGGGGACAGTTATCATTCCCTTACTTCTTTTGTTTTTTTGGGGAGGTTTTATAGGCTGGGCGAAGCCAGTGCCTTATAATCCTTATAATTTGCGCGACAAAAAATATGGCTCATTGAAAGTTGGAATTGCCGGCCCGGTGGCAAATTTTTTAATAGCTTTAATTTTGGGAATTTTTCTCAGGCTAGCTTTCAGCGGTGTTTTTGGAGCATCGTTAATAATTAATAGTCAATGGTCATTATTTTTGAGCGCTTTAGCGTTAATAATTTATATTAATATTTTTTTAGGACTTTTTAATCTTATCCCGATGCCGCCGCTTGATGGTTCAAAGGTATTAATGGATTTATTTCCTCGCGCAAATTACGCTATGGCGTCTTTGGGAATTGTAGGTGTGTTTGTGGCTTTATTAATAGCGTTTTGGATTCTTTCTCCTTTGGCAGGATTTGTTTTTAAATTGATAGTCGGACAGTCTTTTGGATTTTAATCAGTGTAAATCCGTGTTAATGACAATGATAGAATTTGAAATTAAAAACAGTCGCGGGAAATTTCGGACCGGCGTTTTAAAAACTCCCCATGGCAAAATAGAAACGCCTAATTTAGCAATCGTCGCCACAAATGGCGGGATAAAATTTTTTAATAAAGCCGACCATGACAAAGCAAAACTTGAATTGACTATCTCAAACACATTTCATCTTTTCGTCAATAAAAAAATTCCGGAAATAAAAAAAGTCGGAGGTCTAAATAAATGGAGTAGTTTAAAAAATCCTACAATGACTGATTCTGGCGGATTTCAGGTTTTTTCGCTTGGCTGGGGCGGTGTTCATGGGATGGGAAAGGTTGGCAAAGCAGGTAGTCAATCTAAGGAAGTCCGACTTCCTAAGTTGAGGAATAGTCAAGTTAAAATTTTAGAGAAAGGCGTACTATTTAATTATAATGGCAAAAAATATAAACTTACTCCAGAAAAATCAATTAAGCTTCAAAAAGATATTGGCGCGGATATTATTTTTGCTTTTGATGAATGTACCTCGCCGCTTCACGACCACGCTTATAATAAAAAAGCGCTAGAGAGAACTCATAGATGGGCAAAACGTTGTTTAATGGAATTTAATAAAAAGCGACATGTAACAAGCGGCGAACAAGCGCTTTTTGGAATTGTTCAGGGTGGAATTTATAAAGATTTACGTGAGGAATCTTCAAGAATTATCGGTTCGTTGCCGTTTGACGGATTTGGCATAGGAGGTTCTTTTGGCGAAAAACAAATGAAGCAAGTTTTAAATTGGGCATTAAGCGGTTTACCGAATGAAAAACCGCGGCATCTTTTGGGAATTGGGAAATTAAACGATATTTTTATTGCAGTTAAAAAAGGAATAGATTTATTTGATTGTGTAATCCCGACCCGCGAAGCCAGGCATGGTAGAATTTATATTCCGAGCGGAAAGCTTGATATTGGGAAAGAAATTTTTATCAGAGATAAAAAAATAATAGATAAAAAATGCAATTGTTGGGTTTGTAAAAGCAAGATTTCCAGGAGCGGGCTCCGCGATTTTTTTAAAAACGATAAATTAAAAGGCCAAAAACTCGCAATGTTGCATAATATAGAATTTTATAAAAATCTTTTTGCTGAAATTCGCGAGTCCGCAGGAAAATTTGAGAAATTGGAGAAAAAATATTATAATCATTTAAAAGGTTAAGATTAGATAAAATAGAATATATAATGGCAGAAAACATAAATATTAAACATTGTGAAAGTTTAACGCGAATGGAAAAGTTCGCGATTTGGATAACCGACCATATTGGCACAATGGGTTTTTTCTTGATTGTATTTTTTTGGACCTTAGCATGGCTGGCCTGGAATATTTTGTCTCCGAAAGAATTAAAATTTGATCCATATCCTGCTTTTGTGCTTTGGGTTTTTGTTTCTAATATGATACAACTTCTTTTTATGCCGCTTATTATGGTCGGACAAAATTTACAAGCGAGACACGCTGAATTAAGAGCGGAAAACGATTTTAAAACAAATATCAAAGCGGAAAAAGAAATAGAATTGATTTTAAAGAAATTAAAATCACAAGAAGAAAAAATCTCAAAAATTTTGGAGCAATTAGAAAAATAATTAAACTTTCGCTGCTACCAAAGCGATAATATCTTTTGCGTTATTTTCTTTTAAAATTTTTACAGCTTCATTTATTGTGTCGCCGGTAGTAAAAACATCATCCACTAAAATAATATTTTTCCCTTTTACGAATTCAGAATTTTTAATTTTAAAACAACCCGAAATATTTTTAAGCCTTTCTTCTTTGTTTTTTATTTGCGCTTGAGGTTTGGTCTTTTTTATTCTTTCAAGGCTTTCAATGAAAGATAAATTAAAATAATTAGCAATGTATTTCGCTAAAAGCTTAGACTGGTTAAATCCCCTTTGTTTTTCACGGCTTTTGTGGAGGGGAATAGGTATAATAACGCAATTTTCAATTTCCAATTTACAATTTTTAATATATTTGATAATAATTTTTCCTAAAACTGGCGCGAGATTTTCGATTCCTTGGTACTTAAATGACTGAATTATTTTTTGAAAAATCGGATCGCTATATTCCCCGGCGGGAGCGAGAATAAAAGAAGATTTAGGATGACAAGTTCTCTCCATCTTGGGCAATCGTCCCCGGCAAATTGGGCAGAAAAAAGCGGAATTCATTTTTATCAATGATAAGCAGTCGTCGCAGATAGATTCTTTTTCTCCATTTAGAGAATTTTTGCAATTTAGACAAATACGAAGGAAAAGAATGTCAAAAACGATTTCTTTGATTTTGCCCCGTAGAGCAACGGCGATTTGCTTAATGCGATTTATTAAAATTTGGTTCATAAAGAAATTTTCATTTGAAATATTTTTATTGTGATAATAATAATGAATTAAGCTTAAAATCGCTATCGCCGTTGTCATACGGGGTTTTGATTAAATAATAAAATATGATATTATTATAAAAATAACAATGACTTTTGACGGAAAGTTTGTTGTCATTGTTATGGTCATAGTCATAGTTTGTAATTATAGCAATGTTTAATTTTATAAAATCTTTGGTTGGCGCAGAATCATGTTTAGGCGTTGATATCGGCACGGCTTCAATAAAAATAGCCGAAGTTTCAATGGGCAAAGTGCGTCCTAAGTTAAAAAATTATGGCTTTTTGGAAAGCCATGGCCATTTGGAGCGTTTGAACGACGCTATCCAGACAAACTCTTTAAAAATCGCCGAAAAAGAAACAGCTGAACTTTTAAAATTGCTTTTGGCAAAATTAAAACCAGGCACGTTATGTGCTAATGCTTCAATCCCTTCTTTTTCTGCATTTACCACTTTGATAGATTTACCTAAGATGTCCGATTCTGATACGGCTAAAACGGTTTCTTTCCAGCTGGACCAATACATCCCCTTACCTCCTTCGGAAGTTATAATAGAGTGGTTTAAAGTTGGAGAAAAAAATGATGATAAAGGTTTTGACAGACAAGAAATATTAATAATCTCAATCCCAAAAAAACAAATAGAAAGATATAAAAATGTTTTTAAAATGGCTGGAGTGGAATTAAAATCTTTGGAGATTGAGAGTTTGAGCTTAATTAGGGCAGTAGCTAGTTCGGATCCGACGCCGACCCTACTTGTCGATATTGGCGCTCGCTCCACAAATATAGCGGTTTCAGAAAAAGGATTTCTTAAATACAATTACCAAACTGACTTTTCCGGAGGTTCTTTGACGCAGGCGGTAGCTAGCGGTTTGAATATTAATGCTAGGAGAGCAGAAGAACTTAAAAGGCAAAAAGGACTTTTGGGCGATAGAGGAGATTATGAGTTATCCACATTAATATTTCCCTTTTTAGATGTTATAATTAGCGAAACAAAGAGAGTTCAAGAGGGTTACGATAAAAATAACGAACATAAAATAGAAAGAGTTGTTTTATCAGGTGGAGGTGCAAGCCTTCTCGGATTGGATAAATATTTTGAAAAACAGATAAATCTTCCGGCAGTAGTCGGTAACCCATTTTTGAAAGTAGACTATCCGTTAACAGTAGAGCCGTTTGTTGGCGGATTAGGACCGGCGTTTAGCGTAGCAATAGGTTTAGGATTAAGAGAGTTTATTTAGTATGCCAGATACAAGAAATGTTCTTGAAGAACAATTAAGGAAAAGCGGTAACAGGATACCTGCGGAACTTCCCTGGCAGCTCTTGCTTTTTTCTTTTGCCATTTTAGCTTTGGCAGTGGCAAGTTATTTAGGAATGATTTTTGGGTACCAACCTTATTTGGAATCTAGAATTGAAGGCGCTAATGCCCAAATAAAAGAGTCGGAAAAAACTATTGATGGTGAACAACAAAAAAATCTGACAAATATTTATTCACAACTATCTAATATCAAAGCGTTATTAGATTCTCATATTATAACCTCAACACTTTTTGATGAACTTGAGAAAAATACTTATCCGCAAGTTTACTATAATAATTTGAACTTGTCGTTATCTGAGAAAAAATTAGAATTACGGGGAGTATCTCAAGACTACATTACATTAGTTAAGCAATTAGATGCTTTCAAGAGTAGTGGATTATTTAGTGATGTTATTCTTGATAATACCAAATTAAATAGCGAAGGAATAAGTTTTTCAATAAGAATTACTTTGTCGCCGGACAAATTGAAATAAAATATGCGTTCATCTTCAAAAAGATTTATAAGTATTTTGGCCTCAGCGTCGATGTTCATCGCGGCAATTTTTGTCTATAGCAGTTTTATATCGCCGGCTTATTCGAAAATAAAAGATCTAAGGGTAGAATTATTGAGTATTTCGGAGGCGTCAGAGGAACAACAACAGGCGATAGGGCAAATACAAAATCTTTTACAAGAACAGCAAAATATTTCCAGCATAGAAAGTGTTATTGGGACAATTTTGCCGTTGTCTAGAGATGTTGCCTTAAATCTTAATCAGATTTCCAGCCTGGCGGCGATTAATGATTTAAAGCTTGATTCATTATCAATAAATAAAGTAGCCAACAGGCCGTCAAATAAGCAAAAGTTAGTTAAAAGCATTGGGGTTCTAAGGATTAATCTTCAATTGACCGGGAGCTATGAAAATTTCAAGGCATTTCTTAAATCGGCCGAAACAAATATTTCATTAATAGATTTGGTTGATTTAAAAATAGAATCTAGTCAAAGTTTTAAATCTGGCGGAACAAGCTTTACATTTGTGGCTAATATGGAAACGTATTATCAAACAGAATAAATAAAATTATGGCTATAATAGTTGAAGAAGAAAAAAGAAGAACAAATTTATTTTCGCTTATTTTGGGTACTTCTTTATTTGTGGCAATTATTGCTTTGGCTTATTATTTGTTTTTCGCGCCGACGCCGTTAATGGAAAAAGTTATTTCTTCAAACACTCAAACTCTTAAAGAACTTTCGGGCATTAGATTGCAACCTGAAGAAGTAATAAATAATCCGAAATTTCAAATTCTTAGGCAATATGTTAATCCAATTGATACTGGGATGCCCGGCAAGAATAATCCGTTTTTGAAATAATTGGCATGGAAAATAAAATCTTAATTCAAGAACTTACAAAGGGAGGTTTTTTAGATGAGAACGTTTTAAAAAAAATTCTTCAGGACGCATCTCTTTCTGGAAGGAAAGTGGATGAAATTATTTATGAACGGCGCTTAATAGATGAAGAAAAAATTAATGAAGTAAAAAGCCGCATCTTAAACGTTCCTTATAAAAAAATAAAAACCGAAGAAATTCCGGATGAAGTTTTAAAACTTATACCTGAAGAAACTCTTAGAAATTA
>CAYRXZ010000019.1:0-6447 GCA_964428615.1 uncultured Candidatus Saccharibacteria bacterium
TATTTTGCTGATTTTTCTTTTTCTCACCAACAAAGATTTTCTGAAATTTACCGACCCTTTTTATTTCTTCATCGAACCGCTTTCTGACTTCGATTTCGCTTAAATCTATCCGACTAATAATTTCAATTAGCTGATTAATGAGATCTTCTTCTCTTATCGAGAAATTTTTACAGTGGAGGTCTCTTGAGCGAGAGCAAGCATAATAAACGTAGCGCACAGTGAGACCGTTTGTTTTGAGAGTTTTGAATTTTTCCTCAGCAGTAATTCCAGAACCACATATTCCGCATGTCATTAATTTAGTGAAAGCAAATTCCTTTGATTCTCCTCTAACGATTTTATCTCGCTTCAAATATTCCTGAGCTTTTTCAAAGAGTTCCCTAGTTATAAGCGGTTTATGTTTTCCTGTATACCAGTTGCCGCTGCCAGCGGGATACTCGAATGTGCCATAAAAGAATGGTGTTTGAAGCAATCGATAAATATTACTTAATGTAAGCGGTTTGTTGCTCGTCGCACTCCGGAAATTCATATCAAACTTGAGCCAGTGATAAATTTTCCGGCCACTCCAATGTTCATAGGCGACTTTCTCAAACATTTGTTTTATTACCGGAGCACGCTGAGAATCCACGATAACTTGACCCTTACGGTCGATTCTCTTTTCATTTAAGTATCCGGTCGGAGCTGGAGCTGGCCATAAACCCATTTCACATCTCATCCGCAATCCCCTTTTTACATTCACGCTCTTATTATCATTTTCTAATTTTGCAGTTGAGCATAAAAGCATCAACATAAACTTTTCGTTCGGCGAATTCGTAAAATGCTGACCGTATGTCCGAATTTCAATGAGTAGTTTTTGATCCATAAGGTCAACTAATGACCCTAAATCCCCTGCATTTCTTGAAAGCCTATCCGGCGCCCAGGTTAAAATTCCGGTATATCTTCCGCTTCGTATATCAGTCAGTATTTCTGTAAACACAGGGCGCTGCCCTGAATCTTTTGCCGAGTGCGATTCCCTTCGAATATCCACAATCTCCAAACTCTCTCGCTCGGCGATTTGCAGCATTTCTTTTACTTGTGAATCTATAGAAAGGACTTGTTTTTCCTCGGATTCGCTTGATTTCCTGGCGTAGAGACAATATTTGACCTTTTCCGGGAGCTGAATATTAGTTTGGGCCACAGCTCCCACAGACCCTTGTAGTTTAGTATTCATACCACAAGGGATGACGCAGACCCCCTTGTTAGTCCACGCCCTTCGACGCGCCCTCGCTTCGCTCGTGCTTGCTCAGGGCAAGCACGCACACGGAGAAGGGTGGTGAGCTACGCCGAACCACACGAAAACAATGTACTACGTTTATATAATTAAATGCGAAGATAGTAGTTTATATACTGGAACAACAAATGACATTGAAAGAAGATTTCAAGAACATAAAAATAAAATAGATTGATTAAAACCGTCGCCAAAGTGGCGATTTTTTGATAAAATAAATACATGAAAAAAAATTGGCATACACTTTCACTTACAGAAATTTTTTCTGAAACAGAGAGCAGAAGGGGCGGTCTGACTACCTTAGAGGTGGCGGAAAAATTAAAAAAGTCTGGCCATAATGTTCTTCCTCAAGAAAAGCCATATTCAAAGATGCGGCTGTTTTTTGACCAGTTTAATAGCCCATTGATATATATTTTATTTTTGGCCGTTGTTATTTCTCTTTCATTGAAACATTACTCGGATTCAATTTTTATCATTATTGTATTACTTATTAATACCACAGTTGGGTTTTATCAAGAAAACAAAGCCAATCGATCGCTTCTTGCTTTAAAGAAAATGGTAAAAATTAGAGCAAGGGTTTTGCGTGATAGTTATGAAAAAGAAATAGATAGCGAGGAATTAGTTATCGGCGATATTGTGTTTTTAAAACATGGAGATAAAGTGCCGGCTGACGGACGCATTATTGAATCAAAAGGATTTAAAATTAATGAAGCAAGTCTTACAGGAGAATCTCGAGCAGTTAAAAAAAAAGCGGAAAATATTCTTTCAGAATCAGCGCCGCTTTCCGAAAGGACAAACTCCGTTTTTATGGGTACGATTGTTGAAGAAGGGTGGGCAACAATAGTAGTTGTTACTACCGGCATTAACACGCAAATTGGAGAAATTGTATCTCTTCTCAAAAAAACCAAAGAGCGCAAAACCCCGCTTCAGAAAAAAATTATATCTCTTTCCAGATTAATTGGCATATTTATTCTCTCTATTATCGTTATCATTTTAATTGAAGGTTATTTTACTGAAAAGAATTTTGCCGATATCTTTATGGCGTCTCTTGCATTGGCGGTATCCGCTATTCCTGCGGGTCTTTTGCCAGCCATCACGGTTATTATGGTTTTAGGAATGAGACGTATTTTTAAACGACAAGGACTTGTAAGAAAACTTTCTGCTACGGAAACCCTGGGGAGTGTAACTGTTATTTGTACGGATAAAACAGGAACTCTCACGGAAGGGAAAATGCAAGTGAGCCAGATTTTAACGAGTACAAAAGAATTGATGAGTAATAACCTCAGTGGACTTGCAAAAAATGAAAACGCTAATGGTATTGAATCGCACATTTCAGCGCTCAAAATAGCTACATTGGCGAATGATGCTTTTATTGAAAATCCAGAAGTAGAATTAAAAGAATGGGTAGTGCGGGGAAGGCCAACCGAAAAAGCATTACTTTTGGCGGGAATGCAGTCTGGTTTAAACAAGCATGATCTTGAAAAACAATATCCGGTATTGGATAAAATTAGTTTTGAATCCGATTATAAATTTGCCGCTACATATCACCGCAAAAACGATAAGCAAAATATGCTTTATGTTGTTGGAGCGCCGGAAGAGATTATTGCCCGTTGTATTGATTTGGATGTTGATGGTAAAAATGAGAAATTAGGGTCGGTCCAGTCGGATAAATTAATAAATAAATTAGAAGAGCTTACCCAGAAAGGTCTGCGTGTTCTTGCCTGCGCGCATAAAAATTATAAAGCTGAAACAAAATATCAAAATCTTTCTGACTTAGTAAAAGATCTTTCACTTGTCGGTTTTATCGCCCTTAAAGATCCACTTCGCCAAGACGCCAAAGATTCAATTTTAATTACCAAAAAAGCCGGCATTCGCACAATCATTGTTACGGGAGACCATAAGCTTACCGCTAAAGCCATTGCCGAAGAAATCGGCATTAAGGCGGGAAATGAGAATATAATAGAAGGAAAAGAATTGGAGACGATAACAGATGAAGAATTAAGAGAAAGGGCAAAGCATATTTTTATTTACGCCCGTGTTTCGCCTCATCATAAATTGAGGATTGTGAGCGCTCTTCAATTTAATGGCGAAGTAGTGGCGATGCTTGGAGATGGCGTTAATGACGCGCCAGCGTTAAAAATAGCCGATATTGGAGTAGCGGTTGGTTCCGGCACCGACGTGGCAAAGGAAGTAGCTGACTTAGTATTGCTGGATGATAATTTTAAAACCGTAGTAAAAGCGATTGAACAGGGCAGAGTTATTTTTGGGAACATCAGAAAAGTATTTGTATATTTAGTGGCAGACGATTTTTCCGAAATCTTTTTGTTTTTGGGAAGTATGGCGATGGGTTTTCCGATTCCATTGTTGCCAGCTCAAATTCTTTGGATAAATCTTGTAGAAGATGGCCTGCCCGATATCGCGCTTACCACCGAACAAGAGACAAAAGGGATAATGGATGAAAAGCCGCGAGATCCTAAAGAGCCAATATTGAATAAGCCGTTAAAGCTTTGGATGATTGCTATATTCTTTATTACTGGTTTAGCGGCGTTTCTGTTATTCTTTTTCCTTTTAAAATTAACCGGAGATTTGGATAAAACACGAACTACAGTATTTGCTTTAATGTGTCTTGATTCTTTATTGTTTGCTTTCAGCGTTCGTTCGTTTAAAAGGACAATTTTCAGAAAAGACATATTTTCTAATCGTTATTTAGTTGGGGCTGTAGTCATCGCGGCTATTTTGCTTATTGGAGCGATATATCTTCCATTACTGCAGAAAATTTTAGGTACACAATCTTTAGATATAACGGCGTGGGTTATAATCTTTTCCGTTAGCTTAATAGAAATTTTATTGATTGAATTCTCCAAAAAAAGAATTTTTGCAACTGCGCAGATTTAAAAATGAAACTAAAAAACACCCAGTCCTCACAACTAGGTGTTTTTTATTTTGTAGAAATAATTTATTTTATTTCATATTGCATTGTTATTGTCACATTTACTTCTTGCGAACCGGCTTCTATTGTCGGCACTGATTCCGCTTTTGCCGCTCCCATAGCCGACGCTGTCATAGAATTATCATATCTTGCATAAGGATAATATCCTTCTTGAATGCTGATTAATCTGCCGATTTTAAAACCTCCGGCTTTGGCAATGCTTTCTGCCTTTTCTTTTGCCTTACTAATGGCTTCAGCGCGCGCTTCGTTTTGAATTTCAGTCGGGTCATCAATTGTAAATGAAAGCGATCCCAAACTATTCGCGCCATTTGAAACAACCCCGCTCATAATATCCCCTATTTTGCTGAAGTCGCGGACTTTTACGCTAACACTTTGCGTAATAGTATAACCGACTATTGAAGCTGGCGGGCAAGGCTCAACGCCCGATGCCGAACCAGAGGTTCCGTATCCGTATATCGGTGTAATTCCGCATTGATAAGTTTCATATCGCGGCTCAACATTGTAATATTGAGTTTTAATGTCTTTATTTTCAATACCATTAGATTTTACGAATTCAATAGCTTTGTTTGTCTTATTGGTATTTTCCGCCTGTAAAGCGGCAATATTTTTACCTCCTTGAGTGATTACTTTAAAAGAGAAACTTGCAACATCTGGAACCGCAATCGCTTCTCCTTCTCCAGTTACCGAAAAACTTCGGAACGACGAAGGTTCAATAGATTTTCCGTAAGAATTTACATAACTTACGGCGGAATAGCCAACAGCCAATATTGCTACAGCAACAGCTATCCATAAACCGTTTTTAATATTTTGTTCCATAATAATAGTAATATAAATTATTTGATAAAATTCCGACCTTTGAAATTATTGTAGCATATCGCGTTAATTGTGGATAACTTTGATGTTTAAATTACCGCTTTTTGCTATAATAAAGCTATGAATAATAAAGGCTTTACCCTTAGAGAGCTTCTTGTTTGTGTTGGTATTTTTGCTGTAATTAGTAGTTTGACATTTGGCGCTTTTGCGATTATTACGAAAACAAATAAAACTCAATCTGCCGTTATTGAAGTCTCAGATCAGATGAATTTTGTTTTGTGGAAAGTTCAACAATTATTTAATAAATCTTTAAGTATTGACATTGATGCGGGCGTAACGGTTTCCTCGATTAAATTAACAATGCCGGATTCAGCAAAAAATCCAACCTCCATTTATTTAGCCGATGGAGTAGTAAAAATTATCGAGGGTTCCAACTCCCCCGTCGGTCTAACAGACCCTAGTGTTACGGTTAATACTTTAAACTTCAAAAAAATAACTTTGTATCCAGGCCATGATATTTTGTCTTTGGATATGGCAATGGTTTATAACTCCGATAATCCGGATAATAAAGTATCACGTTCGCTTTCTTCGGCAATTAAAAAAGCATCGGCCGCCACTTTTGATTCCAATCTTTTGCCGGGCACCGATGCCGAATATGAAGTCGGTTTTTCCGGTCAGCGCTGGAAAAATGTTTTTATTTCTAATCTTTTAAATGTTGGGCAGTTAGAAGAAGACCCGACCAGCGGGATGCAAAATGGTTCTATTTATTATAATACTTCGAATAATAATTTTAGAGGATATGAAGACGGAGCGTGGAATATATTGGGAGGGTCAAGCCAATGGACAAGCTCTTCAACGGATATCTATTACAATACCGGCAATGTCGGTATTGGTACGGCAGCTCCGAACGCTTCGTTGGATTTGGGAAGTAAAACTGACGGGATAATTTTACCTAACGGCACTACAGCTCAAAGAGACGGTTCGCCTTCTGCAGGCACTTTAAGATATAATAGCACTTTGTCTAAATTAGAATTTTATAACGGCAGTATATGGAGAACATATTCTGATATTGTAGACAGCGATTTTAACGCTACAGGCGGAACAATAACAGAAGTTGACGGTTATCGCATTCATACTTTTACGGGATCCGGAACTTTTACGGTTACCGGCTCAGGTAATGTTGAAGTTCTTGTAGTCGCCGGCGGAGGAAGTGGAGGAAATCATACTACTTCTAATGCTAATGGAGGAGGAGGAGGAGGAGGTGTTATTTACAACTCCAGTTATTCAGTTTCTACGGGTCCCTATACCGTTACCATTGGTAATGGCGGAGTTGCGGTTCCTCATATAACTTGTGCTGCAGGAAATAATGGAGAAAATTCTGTTTTTGGTACATTAACAGCAATTGGAGGCGGAGGCGGAG
>CAYRXZ010000020.1:0-4660 GCA_964428615.1 uncultured Candidatus Saccharibacteria bacterium
GCTTCTTTTTTAAGCCCGTCCAAATAAAACAAAACCGGTTTGCCGAAAACCAATATGCTCATTATGGCTGCCGAAATTACGAAGGTTGTTAAAAAAATCGTAGTGCCTAAAATCTTATTATTTTGCGGGCCAAAAAATTTCTCAGCATTAGACATAAATGCTGCCACCAAGGCGATATAAGCTATTGCGCTAACAGCATGAATAAAAGCGTATTTTATTATTATTTTTTTAAGCATAAAAGTATTATAACACCTTTTAATTTAAATATTTTTTCCCTTTAAGTTTTTCCGGAAGTAAATCTTTTTCGGTATATTTTTCGTAACCCTTGCCATAGCCAATTTCTTTCATAAATTTCGTTACGGCGTTTCTAAGATCCATCGGAATCGGAAGGTTGCCATGAATTTTCACGTCTTCAACCGCTTTAAAGTACGCGTCATGTGAATGGCGGCTCTTTTTGGTAAGCGTAAGATAAGCAACGCCGTGAGCTAAGTTTATTGCGCATTCGGGTAACCCGATTATTTCAACCGCGCGGAAAACATCATTGGCGATTTTTAGCGCTTGCGAATTAGCTAGACCAATATCTTCCGAAGCGAAAATGACCATTCGTCTGGCAATAAATTTCGGGTCTTCGCCGGATTCAATCATTCGCGCCAAGTAATAAAGCGCGGCATCAGGATTTGAAGCCCGCATGCTTTTTATAAAAGCGCTGATTGTATTGTAGTGTTCTTCACCGGCTTTGTCATAGCGCATATGCTTTGATTGTAAGGCGTTTTTCAAAGTTTCAATATTTATTTCTTTATAAAGGCTTTGAGTTGTTTCAATAAGTCCCAAAAGCTGTCGGGCATCGCCGTTGGCGAAATTTACCAGCCATTCACGGCTAGTTTTGTCGGGCGCCGTACCGGTACTGTCTATAATTAAGCCGAGTTCTTCGGATGAAAGTTCGTTTAAAATAAAAATCCGGCATCGTGAAAGAAGTGGAGCAATAATTTCAAAACTCGGATTTTCCGTTGTAGCACCGATTAAAGTAAGCCTGCCGGTTTCAACATAGGGGAGAAGAAAATCTTGCTGGGCTTTATTAAACCGATGAATTTCGTCCAAGAAAAGAATGGTTGGTCGAAGCCCTTGTTGATTTTTTACAATTTCTTTGATGTCGTCTTTTCCCGCTGAAACCGCCGAAAGTTCAACAAGGTCGGCGTTTAAAGATTTGGCGTAAATTTTGGCGAGTGTGGTTTTTCCAACTCCAGGCGGACCCCATAAAACAAAAGAAAATAAATGTTTCTTTTCAATAGCTTCACGGATGGGTTTACCTGGCCCGACCAGATGTTTTTGGCCAACGAAATCATTAAGCGATTTCGGTCTAATTTTTGCGGCTAATGGTTCCATTTGCTCGCAGTTTAAACCCTATAAGTAATAAGTTCAAGTCTAATTATTTAATAAAATTATAAAAATCTATAGAAATGCTTACGATTAAAGCAATTAAGGAAACAGCAAAAATAAATGCCGAATTCCATCTTTCTTTTGAAGTTAAATTAGTCTTAACCAAATACAAAAGCGCTTTTTTCTTATCCCCGCCAATGTTATCGCATTCTTCAATTGTTTCCACCAAATTATGATATTTTATCAGTTTAACTTTCTTTTCCGAGATATCAAACCGGTGCCAAAAATAAATTACAAATCCGGCAGTTCCAATGTACCATGCAATATTAACCCAATACTGGCTATAGATATTTAATACAAAAATTATTCTATAGGCTATTGTGGCAATTATGCCCGACCAGAAAAAAAACGAGCGGATAAATGGAGAATGGGGCTCTGCCGCCTCAACCATTTTTTTATTTTCCATGTTTCTATTCTACCTTAAATTTATTTTATTTAAAGCTATTTTTAACCAAACAGTATATTTTTTGGGATTTTTAACAATATCCTGCTTTAAACTTTTTACAGAAATCCATTTGTAGCCTGAGACTTCTTTTTTGTTTAGTTTTGGCTTGCCGTTAAATTTTCCTATGAAAACGCAATCGTATTCATTTTCGGTTAAGCCATTTTGAAATCCCGTATTGTAAATAAAACAAAACGACTTTTTTAATTTACAACTGAAGCCAAGTTCTTCTTTGAGCCTTTTTTCTGCTGATTGCCGGTAAAGTTCGTTCGGTTTTGGGTGGCTACAAACGCTATTAGACCACAAGCCTTCGGAATGATATTTCGTTTTGGCTCTTTGCTGAATAAGCAGTTCACCTTTTGAATTAAAAATAAAAATAGAAAAAGCCCTATGTAATTTTCCCTCTTTGTGGGCTTTTATTTTTTCTTCAATTCCGATTTTTCTATTATTTTTGTCAACCAAAATAACCTGTTGCGCCATGAATGAATTAGTTAGTTTATATAATTATTTTATCAAAAAACCACTATTTTGGGGAGGGGATTCATATTCTAAGCTTCAAGCTTTTGTGCTAAAATTAACTCGTGGATATAATAGATAATAAAAAGCAGATTTATATTATAGTTGCGGTATTTGTATTTGTGATAGTCGCCATGGCAGTGGCGTATTTTTATTTGTTGCTTTACAAAGAATCACTGGAATTGAAAAACTCGTTGAATATTGCCCAAAATAATATAAATATTGCTCAAAAAGAAAATTCAGATTTACAAGAAGCGAATGAAAATCTTTCGGAAAGCATTAAAGCGGCACAGGCGCAAAATGCCGTGTTTGAATCACAAATTCAAGTAATTTCGGGCGCAGTTGGAACTTTACAGAAATTAAGCGAAACAGATTCAGAACTTCTTAAAAAATATTCCAAGGTATATTTTTTAAGCGAGAATTATATTCCGGCGAAGCTTACTCAAATAGATGCTCAATATCTTTGGAACGGCACTAAACCTCAACAAACACAAGGGGACACTGCATCATTCCTTACAAACATGCTCATTATGGCAAGTAGTAGCGGAATTAATTTGAAAGTTGTTTCAGCTTATCGTTCTTTTTATGACCAGTTAATAACCAAAATAAGCTATAAAACGCTTTATGGTTCCGGCGCTAACCAATTTTCCGCCGACCAAGGATATTCCGAACATCAATTAGGCACGACAGTTGATTTAACAGTGCCAAAGTTTAACGGTTTATCTTTGCAATTTGAAAATGACGACGCATATACTTGGCTAAGAGGTAATGCTTATAAGTTTGGATTTGTGCTTTCGTATCCGAAAGATAATTCTTATTATCAATATGAGCCGTGGCATTGGAGATTTGTGGGTGTTGCTTTGGCAAAAAAATTGCACGATGAAAACAAGAATTTCTATGATTTAACTCAGCGCGAAATTGACGAATATCTTATTTCTCTTTTTGATTGGTGATAAATTTTATCTTGGTTTTTGGAGAATTATTTCAAGCCATTTTTGATCTCTTATATCTCGTATTTCATTTTTAACAACAGAAAATCCATTTGATATTTCAATTATATCTTTATCTGAATAATAATAGTAAGTTCGCATGCCAAAATCATCTTCTTTTGTTATTTCTCTATAATTTTCGCCGTATTTCAATGACAACAAAATAATTCCTGACGGATTAAGAGCTTTAAAAATCTTTTCAAGAATAATTTTAAAATTTTCTTTGTTTGTGTGAATAAGAGAAGCAAATGCCAAAACGATATCAAGATTAACCGAAAACTCAAATGATTCTATATCTGCGACCCGAAAATTGGCTTTTGGATTATTCTGTCTGGCGATTTTTATCATTTCTTTGGAAATATCAATGCCCAAATAATCTGATGTATGTTTTAGAATTTCCTGCGTGTCTCTGCCGTTTCCACAACCGATTTCTAACACTTTCGGATTATCTTTGTCGATAATTTTAAATATCTCTTTTACGTCGGAAGCACGCGCGCCTAGGTTGTCAAATTTTTTGGCAAACAATTCAGCACTTTTATTATATGTGTCTATTATTTGTTGTTTTCTATTCATAAGGTATGATAGGGAATTTAAAATTTATTCCACCCAATACTACTTTCGCCCAGCTAGTAATTTAACATCATTTTTAATCATTTTAATAATTTCAGGGAATTTAGAAATTCTAAAATGTCCGTTTTTGCTCTTATAAATGATAATTTGCGTGTTTTTTAATTTCTTTTCGTATTTTTTAGCATGAGAAACCGGAACGCAATCATCGTCTTTTGAAAACATCAAATAGAGATTCTTTGAATTTTTCTCGAGTAAAGACAAATCGGATTTAAGTTTAAAACCGCCAACCAAGTCTTCTCCGAGTATTGTATTGTCAAAAGGAGGACAAATTAAATAAGTTGATAATATCTTTTTGGGGAATTTGTGCTCGGATAAATACTTCGCCAAAAAAATTCCACCCAAAGACCCTCCTATCAAAATAATATTATTTCTTAAATAGGGGATATATCTTTCAAAAGCAATTTTCCAATATTTATATTCGGCATTGTCCGGTAAAGGCATACGAGGTCGAATTATTTCAAAATTTTTACCCAATTCTTTATCTAAATAATTATCATTCCACATTACTCTTTTTTCAATCGAGATTTTTCTAGTTTTTAAATACTTCAAATAGTCTTTCTTATTTTTAAAAGTCGTCCCGCCATGGACCAAAAATATTTGAGTTTTGTTTTTCATGTCGCTTTTTGAGTTAATTTTTCTACTTTTT
>CAYRXZ010000021.1:0-2201 GCA_964428615.1 uncultured Candidatus Saccharibacteria bacterium
CCGCTTGATGGCTGGTGGCTCGGCGGTTTTGTGATTTTAATTTACTTATCGGCTTTTAAAAAAAATCGGGAATTAGTTTTAATGGCTTTTGCTTATTTTTTGACAATTCTCTTTTTAGGCGGCGGTAATTATGCCTGGTATTATTTTCCTTTTATTCCTTTTTTAGCTTTAGCCATCGCTATTCTCATTATGCGTTTGATAACTAAACCTCTTTTGGCTGACTTGTCTTTATTTTTCCTTTTTCCCTTTTCCAGTTCTTTTTATTGGGGTTTTTCAGTTTTCCATCAAAACTGGTCTTTGCCGTGGCTTTATCGATCTGTTATTTTGTTTTTTGTTTTCATTGCTTTGTTTTTCATCCCTAAAATTAAAAATAGCGGTTTGGCGAAATTAATTTGGGTGGTTTTCCTCATCTTTTTAATCCACCGTCTTTATCTTTGGAATTTTCGTTCCGTTTTATTTTTACTGGAAAATTGGGGTAAACTCCAAGCCCCGTTAATAAATTTATGAAGAAAAAATCTTTTACCTTAATCCTTTGGTTAATTTTACTGCTGGCTTTTGGCTTGCGTTTTTATAAACTAGGAAGCTTGTTACCTCTTTTTGGTGACGAAGTCGATAATGGTTATAATGCTTACTCCATTTTAAAAACTGGCAAAGACGTTACCGGCCATTTTTTACCCATTTTTCTCAAGACACTGATTGACACCAAGTCTTCGCTTTTGGCTTATTTAACCACAATCCCTGTTTTCTTTTTTGGCTTAAATGATTTAACCATAAGAATCATCCCGGCTTTGGTTGGCGTTTTGTCAGTAGTTTTGGTTTTTTTAATCAGTTTAAGACTTTCAGCCAATAAACTTTTGGCTTTATCAGCTTCCTTTTTAATGGCGATTACTCCCTGGGCAATTCATTTTTCCCGGGGAGTTTGGGAAGCCAATTTAATGCTCTTTTTGCTTCTTTTAGGCATTTGGACGTTACTCAAATCATCAGAGAACAAAAACTATTTTTATTTAAGCGCTGTTTCTTTTGGCTTAAGCTTTTATGCTTATCATTCAGCCAAGGTTTTAACTCCCTTAATCATTCTTGGAATAATTATCTTTTTTAAAGAATTTTTTAAAAGAATTAATAAAAAGACCATTATTCTTAGCTTGGTTGTTTTTCTTTTAATTGCTTTGCCTAATTTTTATGCTTTTCTTTTTGCCGGTGGCCAGGAGAGATTTTCCCAAACAAGTCTTTTTAAAGATAGTAAAATTATTGATCAGATTGTGACCAAAAGAGGGGAAGATTTAACTTCACCTTTCTCTCGTTTTTTCCATAACAAAGGGGAAGCTTATTTTAATAAGATGGCGGCTTCATATTTAGAAAGTTTTTCACCCCAGTTTTTGTTTTTATATGGAGATGCAAACTTTCGGCATTCTTCAGGGGCCAGCGGCGAGATTTTATTGATTTGTCTGCCTTTCTTTTTAATTGGCCTTTTTATTGCTTTTAAGGAAAGGAAAAAATATCAAAAGTTTTTGATTTACTGTCTTTTAATTTCACCCCTGCCTTCGATCATCACTCAAGATGGCGGGCAGCACGCCATTAGATTGCTCTTTTTACTACCAGTAGTTTTAGTAATAACTGCTCTGGGTTTTTCTCATTTTGTTTCATGGTTTGAAAAAGAATTTAAAAAATCAATCCAAATTATTGTTTATGTTTTGCTGATGGCCTTTTTAATTTTTGAATTTATGGCTTATGCTCATCAGTATTTTAGCCATTATCCGAAAGAGTCTTGGCGTTATTGGCCGGCCGGCTACAAGCAAGCCATGTTGGGAGTTAAAAAACTTGAGGGTAACTATAAAGAAGTCTTTATTAATAATAGTTATGAACCATCAATCTTATGGTTTTTATTCTGGCAACAATATCCACCGGAAAAATTCCAGAAAAGCTTGGCTGATTTAAGAAATCAGGAGAATATTTTCTCTGGGATGGATGGTTTTCGCCTGGACAAATTTTATTTTTTCAAAATTAATCAGGAAGGTAAACAAAAAGGAATTTTGGGAATGATTAATGATCATCCTCGGGCTTTGTTTTTGGTTTCCCAAGAAAAAGATGTCGGCGGTGATTGGGACTGGCAAAAAACACCGCCTGGAGGAATTAAAGTTTTAGAGAAGATTGTTAATCCGTATCAGCAGCCGATTTTTTATTTAGTCACCCATGAATAAAAA
>CAYRXZ010000021.1:2301-3997 GCA_964428615.1 uncultured Candidatus Saccharibacteria bacterium
TTGAGATTTCCTTATTTATCCAGATTTCCATCAGGTTTTTCGGCTGATGAAGCCGTTCAGGGCTACACAGCTTACTCAATTTTAAAAACCGGCAGGGATGAATGGGGACAGTTTTTGCCTTTAAATCCTCGTTCTTTTGGTGATTACAAACCACCTTTATATACTTATTTAACGATTCCCAGTATTGCTCTTTTTGATTTAAATGAATTTGCTGTTCGTTTTCCTTCGGCTCTTTTTGGGACTCTAGCGATTGTGGCCGTTTTTCTTTTAACTCAAGAACTTTTTGGCGTTACCACTATTTCTTTACTGGCAGCTTTCTTTTTGGCTATTTGTCCTTGGCATTTAGTTTTTTCTCGGGCGGCGGTTGAGGCCAATTTAACGGCCTTTTTCTTTACCATGGGTTTTTACTTCTTTCTGAAGGGTTTAAAAAGAACAAAGTTCTTTCCTTTAGCCGTTTTATTCTTGGGATTAAATCTTTACACCTATCATAGCGCTCGTTTATTTACCATTCTTTTTGCTGCTTTTCTTCTTTTCTGGTTTAGAAAAGAAATTAAATTTTTTGATAAAAAAGTTTTGTGGTCAGGAATTTTGGCCTTGATTTTTATTTTACCAATGGTCATCAGTCTTTTTGCCGGCGGTAGCAAGCGTTTTGGCGATGTTTCTTTACTTAATCCAACTGATAAATGGCAAGAGGTTTCCAGCCGTCAGCAAGAATCATTACTGAAAAATCCTTTGCCAATTTTAGCCAATAATAAATTTACCTGGGTTGCCGATAAATTTGTTAAAAATTATTTTTCTTATTTTTCCTTGAGTTTTCTTTTCACTGGTGGTAGCTCGGATAGTTATTACTCTAATTTACCCGGCCGGGGGCTTTTGCATTTATGGGATCTGCCATTTTTAATGGCCGCCATCTGGTTTTTTTACAAGAAGAAACAAAAAGTTGGCTGGCTTTTACTGGCTTGGCTTTTACTGGCCGGTTTGCCGGCGTCTTTTTCCAAAGAAGCCGCTCATGCCAATCGAGCCTCTCCTTTTTTGCCCTTATGGTCTTTGCTTTCCGCTTATGGAGCTTTCTTTTTATGGAAATTTTTAGCGCCAAAACTTTCTTTCTTAGCTAAAAGAATAATTCTTGCGGTAAGTTTGCTTCTAGTTTGTTCTTCTTTAATTCTTTTTCTTGATGAATATTTCTCTCATGCGCCGGTCAAGACAAGTAGGGGTTTGAATTATGGCTATGAGCAGATGATAGATTATGTTGGTAAAATTGAAGGTAATTACGATAAAATTATTCTGACTAAAATATTTTCCGAGCCGCAGGTTTTTGTCGCTTTTTATAAAAAATACGATCCTTTAAAATATCAAAATGAATCCCAGGATTTTTTGCGCTATGAAAAAGATGGCTTTCTTTTTCTGGATCAGTTAGGGATTTATCATTTAGGGAAATATGAATTTCGTGATATTAATTGGATGGCAGATAAAAGTTTAAAAAGAACTTTAATTGTTGGGGGCCGGCAGGATTTTGCCATGGATTTAAATTTAAAACCAATGCAAATAATTTATTTTCCTGATGGTGAGGAAGCTTTTTTGATTGTCGATCCTGAAAGGAATTAAAAATGAAAAAATTAATTTGGCTATTTTTTATTTTACTTTTAGCCTTTTTCTTGCGGTTTTATCAATTAGATCAAAATCCGCCTTCTTTAAA
>CAYRXZ010000022.1:0-3896 GCA_964428615.1 uncultured Candidatus Saccharibacteria bacterium
GGATTTTCTAAATCAAAAACAATTTTTTGATTTAGAATTTTGAAGTTCGAACCTAGTTTTTTGAGAAAATCTTTCTTTTTTTCCAAATCCCGGCTTTTTGCCAAAATTCCCGCATATTTTGCGGATTTTACGAACCGAATTGCCGGTTCGAACCAATTATTCCTTTTTTGCTCAAAAGCGGCGATTTTGTCTTTCAAAACTTGTTTTTCGCTAACAAGTTTATTTTTATTCTGCTGGTATTCCTCCAACAAAATAGCGTTTTCAAGATAGCCCGCCATTAATCTTTCCAGTTTTTCATCAATTATTCTAATTTTCTCTTTTACGTTTTGAGCAAAAAAGTTTGACGATTGGGCGGTTTCTGATTTTTCTTTTTCAATTTCCGCGATTATATTTCTCGCCCAATCATTAGGCAAAGAAACTTTTTGAATAAATTCGTTTATTTGTTTTGCCAAATTTTCCTCGCGGACATATTTTTGAAAGCATTTTGTTTTTCGTTTTGTGCAATGATAATAATTATGGCCCTTTTGAGTTTCAGCGGTAATTAAACAACCGCACTCGCCACAACGGATAAATCCGCGAAAAACAAAATACTTTAACTTCTTTTTATTCGGCTTGCTTTTTATGTTCATTACTTCCTGTGTTTTATCAAAAAGTTTCTTTGCGATAATTGGTTCGTGTTTTCCTTCATAGAGTTCTCCGTTGTAGCGGATAAGTCCGCAATAAAACGGGTTTTTGAGAAAATATTGATAATTTGGAATGTTTAAAGTTTTGTTTTTTCTTCCGATTAATCCCAAATTGTTGATTGTTTCGCACAAAAACCGCAGGGAAAATTTTCCGGTTGAATACAATTCAAAGGATTTTTTAATGAGTTTTGCCTTATCTTTATCAACAACGATTGATTTTGTATTTTTGTCGTTCAAATATCCAAGCGGTGCCATTTGTGGCCAAAGTCCGTTTTTCAATTTCTGTCTTATCCCTCGCTTTATATTTTCCGAAAGATTATCAATATAATATTTTGATTGGCCGAAAGCGATCTGGAGCATAAATTTTCCCTGCGGCGTATTTTCAAACCAAAATGTCGGGAACTTTAGCTCGCTAATTTTTCCAGTATCAACAAGATAAATTATTTTTCCGCCATCAACTGAATTACGAGCCAATCTGTCGGGGTGCCACGCTAAAATTCCTTCGGCTTCGTTTTTCTCTATGCGAGAAAGCATTTCATTAAAAACAGGTCTGCCCGGCTCTTTAGCAGTTTGCTTTTCAATAAAAATTTTTACTATTTCCAGATTTTCCTTTTTCGCAAGTTCTTTTAATTCCGCTATTTGGTCATCAATGCTTCGGACTTGTCTTTCTTCGGTATCCGTTGATTTTCTCGCATAGAGAAAAAACTTTTTGGTTTGAAAATTTTGTGTATTCATATTTTCTCAAAAACCAAAGGAGCAACCCTGTGAACTCAATTCCGCTTTCACGAAACTGACAGAAGTTGCTCCTTCGGGATTACAACGATTAAGTTGTAATAAAAATTCGTGAAGCATTATGGAATTGAGTTCACTTTCATTATACGCTATTTTGGCAAAAAGCAAAAATTCGTTCAAAATTTTGGCAGACGCCGAGCCCCGCCAAAGGCGGGGCGAGGCGGAAAACTCGTCGTGTACAATTCTGCGGTCTGTTTTAATCAAAATCCGAACTTTTTTTCAAGAAAATCCCGACACTGATTTTTAATTGCTCACCGCCTGCGGCGGCGGGCAGGAAAACCCGACGGCTCGCGGGCAAAAAATTTCCTCCCCTGAAATCCCTCCATTTTTTGCCTGCTTGCAGAAATTTTATTTTTCAAAATTCTTCTTATTATTTTTAGTTGTTATGGTATTTTTCTGTTTTCTATGTTAAAGTAGATAAAATAAGGTTAGAGAATAATTTTTATCATTAAATTTATGCTTAAATTTTTAAATCGTGGAATATCCACGCCTATAGCAATAGGGATTATTGCTGTTTTAGTTATTATTGTAGGTGGAGGAATTTTAGCTTACCAATATTATTATATTCAAAAACAAGAAATTAAACCTCCCACTACAAAAGAAGATAATCTACAAACCACTAAACTATTTATTATTCCTGAAAAACACGGAAAACCAGATCGGGTATTTGGCTCCGGTATCGACCCAATTTTTAGTCCTGATAACAAACGTTTCGCATATGTGGTAGGATCGGAACGTGAAAAAAGTTTTGTTGTCGTAGATGGAAACGAGCATAAAACATATGATTATATTGATCCAGATAGCTTGATTTTTAGTTCAGATAGTAAGCATTTTGGCTATATAGCGGCGAACGATATAGAATGGGAATGGCCGTATCAATCAATGAGGCCAGTGGGTGGAAGGTGGTGGGTTATTATCGATGGCATAGAGCAAAAAGAGTATAGCAACATTTGTTTTGGTTGTTTTGTTTTTAGCGCTGACGGGAAACAATTTGCTTATGTAGCGAGCAAGAGCAATGATAAGATAAGTTCTAATATTGTTTATGCAGCGGGGGAGAATCCATATTATAAAGAGTTTGTCGTACTGAATGGCGTAGAGCAAAAAGAGTATGATAAAGTTTATTCTCCAATTTTTAGTCCAGATAATAGCCGTTTTGCTTATATAGCCCTACAAGGAAGAAAACATTTTCTTGTTTTAAATGGAGTAGAAGCAGAGCAGAATAATACTTATGACCAAATTAAATACTTATCTTTTAGTTTAGACGCTCAACAAATTGCTTACGTGGCGGTTAAAGAGTTTGTGGGTTTTAAAGAATTAATGGGTGTAAAACTTCCTTGCGACGCAGAATTTATTGTCTTAAATGGGATAGAACAAAAACAATATGAGAGCATTGATGAAGTTAAATTTCATCTCGGAGGAAAATTTACTTATAGGGGGGAGGATTGGGAAAGAGGATTCTTTTTAGTGATGGACAACAAAGAATACGCAAATGGGGCACGGCCTGTTTTCAGTCAAAACAATAACCATTTTGCCTATGTGGTAATTGCTGAAGATAACAATTATATGGTATTAGATGGGGTGCCGCAACAATATCGTGGTGAAATTAGTCCGATTGTTTTCAGTGCCGATGGCGAACATTATATTTATGCTGTGCAACACAACAGAAGTATAAAGGAATTTGTGGTAGTAGACGGAATGGCACAACCTGAAAGAGATGCTAATATTCTTTTCCCGATTTTTAGTCCCGATGGGAAACATTTTTCTTATGTTGCCCAACAACAAAACAATCAAAAGGTTTTAGTTATAATGGATGGAAAAGAATTATCTCAATATGATAAGGTTTGGGAGCCGAGATTTACTAAAGATGGAAAATATCTTATTTACAATGCCCTTACGGGGAGAGACCTCTGGTTAATAGTAAATAATGTGGAGTGAAGAAGAAGTTAATATTTTTTCTCTTTTTGAAAAATAAAATTTCTGCAAGCAGGCAAAAAATTTTCTCCCCTGAAACCCCTCCATTTTTTGCCCGCGAGCCGACGGGTTTTCCTGCCCGCCGCCGCAGGCGGTGAGCAATTAAAAATCAGTGTCGGGATTTTCTTGAAAAAAAGTTCGGATTTTGATTAAAACAGACCGCCAGTTATTCAATTAATCCTTCGCGAGCAATGGCAATGCCAAAAACATTTCTGGCTCCAGCGTTTTTTAGAGTCCGAGCGCATTCTTCCATTGTTGCTCCAGTGGTAAAAACATCATCCACTAAAAATATTCTTTTGCCCTGAATTTCATGGGCATTTTTTATTTCAAAGACATTTTTAACATTTTCTATTCTTTCATTTTTGGAAAGTTTAAATTGAGATTGTGTCTTTTTAGTTTTTATAAGGTTATTTATTAAAACAGGGATTTTCAGAGAAATAGAAAGTTGTT
>CAYRXZ010000023.1:0-3632 GCA_964428615.1 uncultured Candidatus Saccharibacteria bacterium
AGAAAAAAAAGTTTCCGACTCTATAATTTTTACCCAGTTTGATTAATATGAAAAAGTCTTTAATCAAATTTTTGAGGAACCATGGTTTATTTTTGATAATTTTGTCTTTGGGTGCTTTTTTGCGATTTTACCGTTTGCCGGAAATGGCTTCTTTCGATTTCGATCAAGAATATGCATCTAATTTTGCCTGGAGCGTTTTGCGAGAATTCCCCATTCAGATGGTTGGTCAGGGTCTTTCGGTTCAGGGCTTATTTATGGGACCGCTGTACTTTTATTATCTTGTTCCTTTCTTTTTAATTTTTAAACTTCACCCTCTCGGAGGTGCTGTGGGTTCAGTAGTTTTAGGCTTATTTATTATTTTTGCTTATTATTATTTTGGCAGTAAACTATTTGGGAAAAAAGCTGGGTTAATTGCCGCCTTTTTAAGGGCAATATTATATTTTGCAATAAGGGCTGATTGGACAATGGTTCCCGCATACAGTAGTGAACTTTTAGTTTTGGTTACTTGGTATTGTTTTTATCAATACTGGCAGAAAAATACAAAATATTTGCCATTATTAGGCTTAGTCTTTGGTCTTTATACCAGTTTTCACCCGATATTATTTCCCCTTTATTTAGTTTTTTTGATTTTGTTAATGGTGAAACGAGTGTGGCCAAAGCCTAAAACTTTACTTTTAAGCGTGGCGGCTTTTATAATACCGCTCACCCCTTTAATCTTATTTGAATGTTTCCATAGATTTTTAGAAGTTAAACGTTTACTAGAGTTATTCTTTAGTTCTAGAACCGAGCCGATATCATTATCTGTGGTTAAATTTGGGAAATTTTTAAACATCATTTTTGTGGGGCCACAACATCTTCTAGGACTTGACATAAATTTTTTTTACTTTCTTTCAGACTATCTTTTATCGGGAGTAATATTGCTAACGATTTTAATTTTTACTTTTAAAAGAATATCTGTTTGGAAAAACTCTTTTCATTTATTGGCTCTTTGTGTCACCCTTTTAATTTTTCTCTTATATCATTATTTTTTTCCTGCTCATGTACCGGAATATTATTTTATGGCGTCGGTTGCGTTGTTGTTTTTTTATTTGACAGCCATAATGGGTTATTTAGCCACAAAGCCTGTATTTAAGTGGGTGATAGTTGGTTTTTTAATTTATGTGACTTTTATTAACATGAGACTTCTACAAGATCGTTGGTCTTATCCCAGCTCCATCACCCTTGCACATAAAGATAGGGTAGTTAAGGCAATAATCGAAAGACAACCTCAAGGTAAGGATTTTTTCGTTTCCTATATCAATTCGCCTGGATGGAATTTTGGCTTTAATTATCTATTTAAACTTTATGGTCGAATACCCAAAAAAGACTATGTCCCAGATTATACTTATACTATAGTTATTCCCAAAAACTTATCACCGGAGAGTATTGATATCAGTTCTGGTGATGTAGGGCTAATATTACCATGAAACCTCTTTTATCAATCATTATTGTTAACTTCAATACCAAAGATTTGCTCAAAAAATGCTTGGAAAGTATCAAATTATCCTTTAATTATGAAATCATTGTCGTTGACAATGATTCGACTGATGGCTCAGTTCAGGCAATCAATTCATTGAAATTTAAAAATTTAAAAATTATTGTCAATAAAAATAATTTGGGTTTTGCCAAAGCCGTTAACCAGGGGATAAAAATCGCTCGGGGTGAAAAAATACTTCTTTTAAATTCCGATATTGTAGCTAAACCAGATTCAATTAACAAACTGTTTGAATTTGCCGAGAATCATCCGCAGATTGGCATTGTCGGTGGCTGTTTATTGAATCCCGATGGCTCAATCCAGGGTTCTTGTTTCCATTTGCCAACGCTATTAAAAGTAATGAAAGAATTTTGGTTTAAAGGCCCGTCGGTTCTTTCTAAATATGCTCCCTTAGGAGATAAACCGGTTGAGGTGGAGGCGGTGGTAGGGGCGGTTTTTTTAATCCCTAAAAAGATTGTGGAGAAAATCGGGCTTTTGGACGAGCGTTATTTTATGTATTTTGAGGATTTGGACTATTGCCGTCGTGTTGGCCAGTCCGGTTTTAAAATTTATTATTTGCCAACGGCCGAATTTATTCATGCTCATGGGTCAAGCGGCAAAGATATGCCAGGAAAAACCCACCAGTGGTTAGTGGAAAGTAGTAAAATATATTATAGGAAGTTTCAATATTTTTTAATAACTTTTATTATTTGGACAGGTCAAAAAATATGGCGGCGATGAAAAAATTATTTTTAACCCACAAAAAAATCATTTTAGTTGTTTTAGTGGGTCTGGCGATTGCTTTTTTAGCATATTTTCTTCGTTTACAGCAGTTTTCTTCTTTTCCGCCGGTCGGGGATACTGAGGATGAAGTGAAGTATGCTTTTAATGGTTTAAGCTTAATTAAAAAAGGCGTGCCGGAATCTTGGTCTTGGTATGATGATTATGGTCAATTTTCGACTCTCCATATTCGCAACTCCAATTATCGCATGGTTAAACCTTATTTTGATGACCCACCTCTTTTTGCTCTTTTATCAGGGGCTTATGCCATCAGTAAGGGAATGAATACTTACGAAAAAGTCGAGGCTGGGGCTCTACGTTGGCCAATGTTAAAATTGGGAGCTTTAAATGTTTTTCTTTTATTTTGCCTAGTTTACTTTGTTAGTGGTTTTTGGCCGGCTTTAGTCTCTGGTTTAATCTATGCGACCGTGCCCAGTTTTATTCTTGGTTCACGCTTGCCGTTGGCGGAAAATTTCCTAGTAACCCTTTCGTTAATATCTTTGCTTTTATTACTTTGGTATCTTAAGAAAAATTCAAAACTAATTTTAGTTCTTTGTTCTTTGGTGGCCGGTTGTGCTGTTTTAGTCAAACAGACCGGTCTTTTTATTCCGGCAACAATTGTTTTTCTTTTATGGGCCAATAAAAAAACCAAAGCAGCCTTGATTATTGGATTGATTGGTTTAACCTTTTTAGCTTCTTGGTTTGTCTATGGCGCTTATTACAATTGGCCTTTGTTTGTGCATCTTCAGGGGGTCTTCAGTGGCCGAGAGTTAAGACTACCGAAAATGATTATTGATCTTTTTGATACTTTTCGTATTTCCGAAAAAATGATGTCAATCGATGGTTTTTTGGTTTGGGGTTGGATTTCTTTGGTGGTCTTTTCCTTTTTCAGGAATGAAAAAAACAAAATGTCTTTTTTAATTCCCATGACGATGGTTGGTTCTTATCTGATTTTCTTTACTGTTATGAGTGGGCATCTAAAAGGTTGGTATCGTTTTCCCTTTTATCCGTTTTTAGCCTGGGCTATTGCTGTTGGTTTTATTGAGAATCTTAAAAAGCCAAGATTTCTTTATTCCTTCTTCTTTATCACCTTGGCCGGTTTTGCCAGCTTAATTACCGGGACAGGGGAAAGATTTTTTGGTCCACTGCAGGTTAAGCTTTATCAAATCCTTTTTCCTCTAGCCATGGTTCCTTTCCTTTTCAATGAGTTGAAAGAAAATACAGCTCTTAAAAAACTAGCACAAATTATTTTATTGGTAATTTTTATTTTTATAATTTGGTTTAATATCCGCACCATTTTATTTTTTCAAGATCAATTTTGGTATTAATAATGAAAAAA
>CAYRXZ010000024.1:0-3423 GCA_964428615.1 uncultured Candidatus Saccharibacteria bacterium
CCATCGTGCCGCACGTTTTTCTCCAGGCAAACCTCTTAAAAAAGCCGTCCGCTAATTTGCGGTATAATCAAAGTAGATGTCAATGATTGAAGTTTCGCAACTTCGGAAGTTTTATTCCGTCTTCAAAAAAGAACCAGGATTAATTGGTTCTTTCAAGTCAATCTTTAAGCGCCGTTACGAAGAAGTTCGAGCGGTCGATGATATTTCTTTTACGATTGAAGAAGGGGAGCTGGTTGGTTTTATTGGACCTAATGGGGCAGGGAAAACCACAACTCTAAAATGTCTTTCCGGTCTTTTGTATCCTGATTCCGGTTTTGTTTCAGCTTTGGGGTTTCAACCTTGGGAAAGAAAACCAGAATTCCAAAAACAGTTCGCCTTGGTCATGGGGCAAAAAAACCAGCTTTGGTGGGACTTACCGCCGATGGAAACTTTTTTACTCAATAAAGAGATTTATGAAGTTCCCCAGGAACAATTCAAAAAAACCTTGGACGAGCTGGTAGAACTTTTGGAAGTTGAAGATATTTTAAAAATCCAGGTGCGCAAACTTTCCTTGGGCCAGCGGATGAAATGTGAACTTATCGCGGCCTTACTTCATTCTCCTAAAGTTTTGTTTTTGGATGAACCGACAATTGGTTTAGACGTAGTCATGCAGAAAAAAATCAGAGACTTTATTAAAGAGTACAATCTTCGCTATAAAGCGACCATTATTTTAACTTCTCATTACATGGGTGACGTTAAAGAGCTTTGTCAAAGAGTGATGATTATTGATAAAGGGAAATTAGTTTTTGACGGTGAATTGGAAAAAATTGTCAAAAAATATGCTGAACATAAATTAATCTCTGTGGTTTTAAACGAGAAGGTCGAATTGAAAAAACTCAAAGAAATTGGCAAAATCAAGGAATTTGTTTACCCTCATGTTAATTTTGAAGTGAAGAAGCAGCAAACTTCAACTTTAGCGGCGAAAATTTTAGAAGAATTGCCGGTGGCTGATTTAAATATTGAAGAACCACCGATTGAAGAGATTATCCGCGATTTGTTTACCAAAAAGAATTATCAATGAAGAAATATCTTCAATTAGCCAAAATTACCCTTGAGGAGTATTTTGTTTACCGTTTAAATTTTTATCTTTGGCGTTTTCGCAGTCTTGTAACTTTTCTGACGTTGCTTTTCTTTTGGTTAGCTATTTACGGCAACCGGGGCGAGTTTTTGGGTTATCAAAAGAGCCAGATGTTAACCTATGTGATTGGGATTGCCTTTTTACGAACCATTGTTTTGGGCTCAAGGTCAGCTGATATGGCCATGCAAATTAGAAGCGGAGAATTAACTAAACTACTTCTTCAACCGATTAAAACCATTAGATTTTGGTTTACCAGAGATGTGGTGGATAAAGGTTTAAATCTTTTTTTTACTATTATTGAAATTTTGGTGGTTTTGTGGATTTTAAAGCTTTCTTTTTATTTACCCCATCATTTAATAACTTATCTTTCCTTTACAGTTTTATCACTTTTGGCGGTCTTTTTATATTTCTTTTTAAGTTTTACCCTTTCGGCAATTGCCTTTTGGACAGAAGAAATTTGGGCCACTCGCTGGCTTTTTGGGATTATTTTCTTAGAATTTTTGGCTGGGGCTTTTTTCCCGCTTGATGTTTTACCTTCCTGGTTAACTAAAATTATTTATCTAACACCCTTTCCTTATTTAGTCTTTTTTCCCCTTAAAATTTGGCTGGAGCAATTAACTACCGGAGCTATTGCCCAGGCTTTTTTGATTTGTTCAATTTGGCTGATTTTTTTCTGGTGGCTAGCAATTTTAATGTGGAGGAAAGGAAGTAAAAATTATCAAGCTTATGGAGGTTAAAAAAATTACTAAGATTTGGTTGATGTACACCTCAAGAGCCGCCCAAAGTGCTCTTTTAACAACGTGGGCAGGAATATTGTTTATTATTGGTAAAATTGTCCGCTTTTTATTGTTTTTTGTTTTTCTTTTTGCTGTTTTATCAGCAGCGAAAAATTTAGCTGGTTATAATCGCGAACAAGTTATTTTCTTTTTTTTAATTTTTACTCTGGTTGATGCCATGGTTCAATTTCTTTTCCGAGGCGTTTATCATTTTCGCCCTCTAGTTGTTTCCGGTGATTATGATTTAGATCTTTTAAAACCCCTGCCTTCCTTTTTTCGTCCGATTTTTGGCTATACTGATATTTTGGATTTTGTTACTTTGATTCCTCTTTGGATTTACTTTTTATGGTTTGTTTTTGTGAATCATCTTTTTGCCGGCGTTGGTGATTTAATTTTGTTTTTCTTGCTTTTGGGTAATAGCTTGATTTTAGCTTTTGCTTTTCACCTTTTTATTTGTGCTATCTGTGTTTTAACCACAGAAATTGATCATTTGGTTTGGGTTTATCGTGATTTAACGAGCATGGCCAGATTTCCGACGGATATTTATCAAAAATTTATTCAGGGGATTTTGACTTTTACCATTCCGGTGGTTATTTTATTTACGGTTCCAGCGAAAGCCTTACTAGGTCTACTTTCTTGGCCATGGATTGCCTTGGCTTTTGGCATTAGTGTTTTGTTTTTATGGGGCTCGCTGAAATTTTGGAAATATTCCTTAAAAAGATATTCCAGTGCCTCAAGCTAGCTTATATTTTTACCTTTATAAGGTTCTTAGATGTTAAAACATCGAAACCCCTTAATTCATTTTCAGATGGCTTTCTGTGGATTAACTGATCGATGATTTTTGTAAATCTCTTTATTTCATTCGGACCTTCTTGTATATCAACTCTAGAAGAAGGAGAAATAAATGTTAACTCTGGAGGAAAAACCATCAAGGTAAAGCCCTGGTCAGCAGTTAAAACCTTATCAGGGTCTTTAAGGCAATTTAATATTGTTCCATGTGGTTCGTATTTCTTAGTTGGTATTAACTCTGCCCAAAAAGTTATTTGGAAATCTTTTTCTTCAGAACGATCCGGCCTATAGGGAGTGACGATAGGGGGAGAGATTTGAATTTCTGCCATGTCGCCCAACGAGCGATTAATAACATCTAAAAACTCATTGAGTCTAAGTTTTTTAAGCTCATTTTTCCAAATTTCATAATCATTGAAGCTTAAGAGAAACGAGGTACTGTTTTCGATATGTTTTTCACCTGTTAGCTTACTTACCTTTTGATAGAGATTTTCTAAGAGAATGACTTTTTCTTTTGATTGAGATAATTCTTGTTGAACTTCTTTTTCCATTATTAAATTCTACCAAATTTCGTCCTATAATTCAAGTTATGGTAAAATTAAAGAATGAAAAAATATTTTATTAAGATTTACGGGTGTCAGATGAATATTGCCGATGCGGAGCAAATTTCCGGCTGGTACGAGTCTCAAGGGTGGCAAGCTGCCCAGAGAATCGATAAGGCGGATGAAATAGTCATTGTGACCT
>CAYRXZ010000025.1:0-2938 GCA_964428615.1 uncultured Candidatus Saccharibacteria bacterium
TTTTATCGCCGCCGCAATTTTTCGTGCCAATGAAATTGGCGCGCCGCCCAAAATTCATTTTAAGTGTATCAAAAATAAAAAGTATTGACAAGGAATAATTACGGGTGTATATTCAAAACAGATAGAAAAGGTCGAGCTATCTTTTAAAAAATTTAAAAGGAGACAAAAAAATATGCCAAAATATAACGGAACAGGTCCTTCGGGCTATGGTCCCGGCACTGGCTGGGGCATGGGTCCTTGTGGCGGAGGGATGGCCTATGGTCGCAGAGGCGCTGGCCGCGGCCGAGGATTAGGCTGGAGAAGATTCTCGGGATATTATCCCGCTCCAGCTCTTCCTAAAAAAGAAGAGGCAGAAATTCTTTCAGAAGAAACAGAGATTTTAGAAGAAGAACTCAAAGCCATTAAGGCCCGCTTAGCCGAGCTCAAAGGTCAAAAATAAAAGCTAATTGTCACCTTATATTAATAACAACAATATAGGGTGATTTAGCTTGAAACTAATCAAAATTAAATTGGAAAATAATATGAAAATAGCAGTAAGTTCAATAGATAAAAACATTGAAGGCAATGTCTCTGATGTTTTTGGCAGATGCCCTTATTTTATTATTGCTGAAATTAAAGACGGAAAAATAGAAAAAACCGAAGCAATAGAAAATAAAAGCACAGACCAAATGAGCGGAGCAGGTATTTCAGCGGCTCAATTGATGGCAGAAAAAAATGTCAATGCTGTAATAACGGGAAATGTGGGGCCAAGAGCTTTAGATGTATTAAGGCAATTTAATATTGAGGTTTACACAGGAAGCGGCGCTATAAAAAAAGTTTTGCAAGAATTCATAAACGGAAAACTTAAAAAAATTGAAAGATGAAAATAGTTATTCCGACAAATAATAAAAAGGGGCTTAATGATAAAATAGCCGAGCATTTTGGTCGCTGTAAAACATATACCCTTCTTAATGAAAAAGGCGAAGTCATTGAAATTATAGACAATACCAGCGAGCACATGGGCGGAAAAGGTTTACCGCCAGAATTAATGAAAAAGCATGGAGCAGATATTTTGCTTTGTAAAGACCTTGGGCCGAGGGCTTTAAATTTATGCCAAGAATTAGAAATAGAAGTATATGTTTGCCAAACAGAAACAGTCAAAGAGATTTTTGAGATGTGGAAAAATAATAAACTTAAAAAAGCAGGCGCGGAAGACGCTTGCGAACAACATAAAATATGAAAATAGCAATTACTGGCGGAAAAGGCGGGGTGGGCAAATCAATGGTGGCAATTTCTTTGGCGGTTGAATTCGCAAGAAAAGTTAAAACTATGTTGGTGGACGCAGACGCTGAATGCCCCAATGACCACCTTTTACTTTCTATAAAAAGAAAAAAATATACCACCGTTTATCAACCGATTCCAAAATGGGATTTTGATAAATGCACAAAATGCGGTAAATGCGCTTCTGTTTGCAAACAAAATGCCATTGTTTCTGTTAAGGGAAAATATCCCGCCTTTGTAAAAGATGTTTGTATCGGTTGCAAAGCCTGTATTGTTGCCTGTCCGACCGGCGCGATAACGGAAACCAAAAAAGAAATTGGTACAATTTATACTGGAAAAAATTATGGGGTCAATTTAGTTTCCAGCGAACTTAAATTAGGAGAACTTGCTTCTGGAGAAGTTGTCGCTGAAGTAAGAAAATCTTCCGATAAAATTAATGAAAAAATAAAAGCCGATATAATGATTATAGATTCCTCACCCGGAATTGGCTGTCCTGTAATTGCTTCATTAGTCGGCACTGATTATATAGTTGCGATAACCGAGCCAACGCCATCGGCCCTTTTTGATTTAAAAAGAGTTTTATATTTAGCTAAGCACTTTGGGATAAAACACGGAATTGTTATAAACAAATCTGATCTCGCCAAAAATTTTTATAAAGAAACAGAGAAATTCGCCAAAAAAAATAATATTCCAATTTTGGGAAAAATCCCTTACCGAAAAGATTTCGTCAATTCAACGATAAAAATGAAACCGGTTGCTGAAATAAATCCAAAATACGGAAAAACATTCAAAAATATTATTAATCAAGTAAGAGCTCAGTCAAAATGAAAGAAAAAATTGCGGCAATTTCAATATTGGCCAACATAGTTTTAGCCGGAGGAAAAGTCACCATCGGTATTTTTTCCAATTCAGCTGCTGTCTTGGCTGAGGGTATTCATTCTTTTATGGATATTTTTTCTTCGGCTATCGGCTACATCGGGATTAAAATATCCAGAAAGCCAGAAGACCAAAAGCATCCCTACGGCCATTACAAATTTGAGGTTTTGGCCGGCACTATTATTACTATAATTCTTTTGGCGACGGGGGCGAGAATTATTTACGAGGCATATCAGAATTTTTTAAATCCCTCTTTAATAAAAATTCCGCTTTTAGCTTTTGGAATAATGATTTTCTCGGCCCTGATTAATGAGATAATGGCTCGTCTAAAAATCAATTTCGGCAAAAAAGAAAACTCTATTGCTTTGCTTTCTGATGGATTTCATTCAAGAATTGATGTTTATGCTTCGCTTGCCGTTTTTGCCGGTTTATTCCTGACAAAATATTGGGTTTATACTGATTCCTTGTTAGCTTTTTTAATTGGCGCCTATATCATCAAAGAATCTTTTTCCTTAGGTAAAGAAGCGATTGATTCTCTGCTTGATGTTTCAGCAGGTCCAGAAATTGAAGGGAAAATAAAATCGATTGCCAAGAAAGAAAACATTGAAATCGATTCTTTAAAAACTCAAAAGAAGGGTTCTGCCATTACTGCTAATTTAGAAATAACACTGCCAAACAATTTAAAAGTAGAAGAAGCGACTAAAATTTCTGAAAGCTTAAGAGAAAAACTAATGAAAGAAATTGAAAATCTTTCTTATGTTGCCATTCAAATTAAAAGTCATGAAGTGGAAACCGGATTTTA
>CAYRXZ010000026.1:0-2489 GCA_964428615.1 uncultured Candidatus Saccharibacteria bacterium
CTTCAGAAGGCGATTTGGTAGTAACAAAGAGATTAGTTGAAGCCGGTAAAATTTTAGAAATAGAAGTGGTTGACCATATTATTATCACCAACAATAGTTTTTTAAGCTTTAAGGAACGTAAATTGTTATGAAACCTAAAATAAACAAACACGACATTGAATTTTTAATTGATTGCCTCAAGAACGGAAAAGAAATTCCGGAAGTTTATAAATATGCTCTTTTTCCGACAAAGCAAAAAGAATATGAGCTTGTCTATGCCGGAAAAATGCGAAAAGAGGATGTGCTAGCGGATACCGAAGAAGCCAAGCCAGTGCCGCTACAAATTGAAAAAGTTTTTAACGGCGGAAAATATCCCCTTTACTCCAAAGATTGGCATAATCTTTTAGTTTTCGGCGACAATCTGCAAATCCTCAAAACTTTTAACGAAAATAAAGACCCTCTCGTCAAGAATAAAATCAAAGGCAAAGTAAAACTGATTTATATTGATCCACCTTTTGGTACACAACAAGATTTTAAAGCGAAACAAGGAGAAAAGGCGTATTGCGATAAAACGCAGGGAGCAGATTTTATTGAGTTTTTGAGAAGAAGATTAATTGTTGCTAAAGAATTATTATCCAATGATGGATGTATTTTTGTTCATTTGGATTATAGATATAAACACCACTTAAGAATCTTAATGGATGAAATATTTGGAGAAGCTAATTTTATAAATGAAATAGCAGTTAGTAGAATAAGAAAAAATATTAAAGAAAGAGAAAAAGTAAAAAAATTAAATGAAGATTTTGATACTATTTTTCTTTATTCTAAAACAGAAAACTTTTCTTTATTACCTCCAACTAAAATTGATTTTAAACCAGACAGGTGGCATAGTTTTGATGCATCGGGATTTCGTAATGGAATGAATTATGATTTATTTGGACACAAACCAGGCGTTAGCAGACATTGGCATTGGACTAAAGAAAAAGCTTATATGGCTATAAAAAATTATAATGAGTGGGAAAAAAACTATTCCAAAGAAGAAAATTTGGGGGATTATTATCGACGTAATTTTAAAAATGGAATAATAATGGATTTCGTAAGACCTAAATTAAAAAATAAAAAACCAGAATATTTTATTCCAAGTGTTGAGGAAGGTTTATGTAATAATTTATGGAATGATATTATGGCCTCATCTTTCACATACAACTATCCTACAGAAAAAAATGAAAAGCTCCTTAATCGTATAGTTGAGATGGTAACTAATCCGGGTGACCTCGTTTTAGATTTCTTTTGTGGTAGTGGAACAGCCCTTGCTGTTGCCGAAAAATTAGGGAGACGTTGGATTGGCTGTGATATAGGTAAGCTTTCAATTTACACAACACAAAAAAGACTTTTACAAATCGAAAATAGTAAGTTGTTAGAGGACTCAAACAAAGATTATGGTAAAACCGCGAAGTCTTTTGCTGTTGCTACATCGGGGCTTTATGATCTTGGAAAAGTTTTTACTTTGCAAAAAGATGAATATGTTCGCTTTGTGAAAGATTTGTTTGAGATTGAAGAAACGAAAACGACAAAAATCGGCGGTGTTGAAATTAACGGAAAGAAGCGGGAATTTTACGCAAAAATCTTTCCGTATTGGGAATTGAAAAATGCCAGCGTTGATGAAAAGTATTTGCAGGAATTGCACAAAAACATAGGCAAGAAAATTGATGGCAGATTTTACATAATTGCTCCCGCGAACAATGTAAATTTTATCAGCGACTATCATCAAATCGGCAATGTTCGCTACTATTTCCTCAAAGTGCCGTATCAGATAATCAAGGAACTGCATAAGGTGCAGTTTAAGAAATTTCGCCAGCCGCAAAGCAAAAGCCAAATCAATGACTTGGACGAGGCAATCGGCTTTCATTTTATCCGTCAGCCGGAAGTAAAGTCAGAAATCGTAAAATTGAAAGACAAAGTCGTTTTGAAAATCAAAAAGTTTGAATCCGCCTATTCGCAGGACGAAACCGGTGAAAAGCTTAAAAACTTTGAAAGTTTGGCGATGTTACTTGTGGACCTAAACTATGACAGCGAAAAATTTATGATGACAAATTACTTCTTTGCGCAGGACTTGCTTAATAGCAAGAAAAGCGAAAAAGAAGAAGGCGAAGAAGAAATCAAAAAGAAATTAATAAAACAGAAAGAGATTATCAAAGAATTTCCGAAAAAGGATTGCGGTAAGCAGATTATGGCGATCTATGTTGATATTTACGGCAATGAATTTCGGGAAGAATTTAAGGTCAAACAACTATGACAGAAGGAATTAAAATATACAAAACACAAGATTTAGTTTTGCAGGTAAAGCAAAACTATAATCCCGCCAAGCTCAATTTGAAAAAGTGGGTTGATTTTATTGATGTGCTTTGCGGCGACCGAGAATATCAAAAAGAAGCGATTAGGGACGCAATTATTTTTTTTGCATCCGGCGAGTATAGCTCAATTGAAAGTTTGGTTGAGGAAAATTTTAG
>CAYRXZ010000027.1:0-2399 GCA_964428615.1 uncultured Candidatus Saccharibacteria bacterium
CAGCAGCTAAAACGGCCGGAAGATTTTTTTCCAGCAATTTTTGTCCGTTCCAATTAGGGATGATAATGGAAAATTTCATTTTATTAAAATCTCTTTCTTCTCCAAAGAATTATTGTACTTACCAAAAGTAGCAATAAAACACCACTACTTAAGTATATCCCTATTTTAAATGATAAAGGCTCATATTTAAAGGTAACCTTATGTTTGCCTGCTGGAACGATTATGGCCCTGAAATTATAATTAGCCCGATAAATTTTTGTCTGTTGACCATCAACCCAAGCTTTCCAACCAGAATCATAGGCATCAGACAAAACTAAGATTGATTTTTGTAATGCTTCTGTTTTTAATTTTAAGCTTTGGTTTTGGTTTTCTTCAATTTTTACTTGAGCATTTTTTTCCAAATCATAATTCTTAAAATCAATATTTTCCTCTAAAATAACTTTTCTTTCGCCTTTTTTACTAAAATCAAGCATTTTAACTAAAATTTCTTCATCGTCTTTAGCGATTTCATAGTTACTGGAAAGATAAGCGCGAGGATATACTTTTAAGTTTTCATAAACTTTTGTCTGCCCTTTCTCAAAAACTAACTTTAAATCAGGATATTTAATTTCTTCCAAAGCAAGGATATATTTAACGTTCATTAAATCAAAAAGAGGAGAACGATGATTAGCTAAAAAAAGTGAACGACCAGGACTTACAAATCTTTGTTTTGGGTCTTCAGAATTAGCAGTTAAAGCTAATTCTTCATATCTTGAAGAATGAAAAGAATCATAACCATCAACCATTTCCAAACCGTAAAGAAGATTAAGATTAGCTGTCATCAATTCCTGGTCAAGGATTTGAATCCTGAAAGGACCATTTTTTTGCTGATTCTTTAAGAAATTTAAAGCCTCAGTGGTAGGAAAAAGAATTTCCTTTGGAGTAAAAGGATTATATTTTAAAGCTTGATGACTTAAGTCAAAAAATAAAAGCAAAATAAAAGCTATCAGAATCCCCTGACGAAAAAACTTTTTTTTAATTCCTAGATAAAAAGATAAAAGGGTAAAACTAGCAATAATTAAAAATGTCGGTAAGATTAAATTGCGCAAACTGATTAGGGCATTAGCTTGCCAAACTGGCCAAAAAAGCCAGCCAAATAAAAAAGCCAGCCAAATAAAAAGAAAAATAAAAGACCAAAAAAAACTTACTTTAAGAATCAAATTTTTCCTTTTCTCTTCATCTTTTTCTTTACAAAAAGCATTTAAGCCGAAAGCAACTAAAACCGATAAGGCAAAATTAATTACAAAAATCATTCTGGCTGGTATTAAAACTGAAAACCCTGGAATTTTTAATTCATATGGCAATTTAGCTAAAGGAGTCGGCAACAAAAACAAAAAAGCCAAAATAGTTATTAGCCACCAAAAAAGAATATCTTTTTTTTGTTTCAAGTAAGCAAATGAATAAAGAACAAAAAAAATAGCTATAATTCCAACGTAGCCAGAAAATTCATAATAACTAGTTTTACCCCAAAAATTACCAGTCGTGTCATTGCCAAAAAAATCAGGCACTAAAAAAGTTATTAATCTTTGCCAAGGAAGAAAAAATTCATTAGCAAAGAAACTCTCTCCACTATAATTACCAAAACGGCTACTTTTTAAAACTAGATTAAGCAACGGAATTGTCTGAATCCCTACCAACAAAAAAGCAACAATAGCCGAAAAAATAAGTAAAACAAAACTTTTTTTGTCTTTAGTTTTTAAAAAACGATAAAAACTATAAAAAGCAAATAGTAAACACGTATAAATTGTCACCTGAAGATAGCCGGCTAAAAAGCTCAACGATAAGGATAAAACCGCCAGTAACCACCAACGCCATTTTTTTGATTCAAAGAATCGATCCGCTGATAAAAGTGCCAACGGTAACCAAATAGCGGCTTGCCCAACCATACCAAATTCTAAACGAATCATTAAAATTGAAGAAAAGGCAAAAACTAAACTACCAAAAAAAGCAGCCATTTCTTTTAACTTTAGATTTTTTAAAAAAAGAAAAGTCGTTAAACCAACTAAAAAAGGCTGCAAAAAAACCTGGATTGACCAACCTAACCAAAAAGGAAAAATAAAAAATAATAAGTTCAAAGGGTAAAAGGAAGCGGTAAAAACATTAGCCAAATGAGGAATGCCGGTGAAATTATAAGGATTCCAAAGTGGCATTTGCCAATTCTTAAATTCCTCTACTGAATACCAACGCCAGGGATAAAGCTGGCGAACAACATCACGAATGGCAAAATTTTTAATTGGGTAGCCGGCAATTTTCCCTTGCCAGATTTCATCTCTCCAGGGATAATAACCACCGACAACATCATCAGAAGGAATCGGCAAGAGTCCTTTGAAAACAAAATCCTTGAATAAAAAAATCGTTAA
>CAYRXZ010000028.1:0-2154 GCA_964428615.1 uncultured Candidatus Saccharibacteria bacterium
TTTTAGCCTTTTTCTTGCGGTTTTATCAATTAGATCAAAATCCGCCTTCTTTAAACTGGGATGAAGTTTCTCATGGCTACAATGCTTATTCCATTTTAAAAACCGGGGCTGATGAATGGGGTTTTTCTTTTCCAACTATTTTTCGGGCTTATGGTGACTACAAACTGCCAGTTTATATTTACTCAACAGTTTTAAGTATCAAAGCTTTTGGTTTAAATGATTGGGCCGTTCGTTTACCATCGGCCCTGGCCGGTGTTTTTTCAGTTTTGCTAACTTATTTTTTATTTAAAAAACTTTTTAAGAATCATTTAGGGGCTTGTTTGGCCAGTTTCTTTTTGGCTATTTCCTCCTGGCATCTTTTTGTTTCGCGAGCTGCCTTTGAAGCCAACCTGGCGAGTTTTTTGGTGATCGGCGGAGTTTACTTTTTTCTTTTGGGATTAGAGAAAAAATGGCTTTTGCCTTTGAGTATTTTTCTTTTAGGATTATCAGTTCATACTTATTACAGCGCCAGAATTTTTACTCCTTTAATTTTAATTTTGCTCTTTTTTCTTTATCGGATTGAACTTTTTAATTGGTTTAAAAAGCGGAAAAAAGAATCTCTTTTAACTGGTTTTCTTTTACTTTTGTTTTTTGTTCCCTTAGTCATTTCTTTTGTCTCGCCTCAGGGCTGGGCCAGATTTAAATGGGTCAGCGTTTTGGATCAGGGAGCGATCAATCGCATTAATATGGCCAGAGGCAGTTCGCAACTGTCTGAACCATTGCCCCGGTTGGTTCATAACAAGGCTACTTACTTTACTCTGGCTTATGCTAAGAATTATTTTTCTAATTTCTCGCCAAATTATCTTTTTTTCAAAGGAGGCTCAAATTATCAATACAATATTCCTGGTGAGGGTATTATTTACCCCATTCTGATTCCTTTAATTTTATTGGGTCTTTATTGGTTATGGCGAAATCGTTTTCAAAAAGGAAGTAAGTTAATTTTGGCCTGGTGGTTGTTGGCCATTGTGCCGGCCGCCGCAACTCAGGAAAACCCTCATGTTTTAAGAACAATTCTTGTTTTGCCGGTTCCTTATCTTTTGGCCGCTTTGGGTTTTGGACAAATTTGGCTTTGGCTTAAAAAGCAAAAAATATGGCGTTGGATTTTAGCCTTGATTTTCAGTTTGATTTTGATTTTTTCCTTTTTGAATTTTTGGCGAAACTATTTTGGTTTTTATCGTCAGAATTATTCTTGGTCTTGGCAGTATGGCTATCAGCAGGCAGCTACTTATATTGAAAAGAACTATAATAAATATGAGCGGATTTTGATAACCAAAAAATATGGCGAGCCTCATGAATTTTTACTTTTTTATCTAAAATGGAATCCGGAAAAGTATCAACAGGATTTAAATTTAAAACGCTATTTCCAAACTGATTGGTATTGGGTTGACAGCTTTGATAAATTTATCTTTATTAATGATTGGGAAGTTAAACAAAAAGCCAAATGTGATGGGGAAAATACCAAATGTCTTTTGCTAACCAGCCCTGGCAATTATTCGGAGGGATGGAAAAAAATTGAAACAATTAACTTTTTAGACGGTAAACCTGCCTTTGAAATCTTAGAATGGTAAAAAAATTCTTTAAACAAAACTGGCTGTTGCTTTTAATTATCTTTTTAGCTGCTTTTCTGCGGCTTTATCGTTTAGGTAGCATTCCGCCTTCTTTGGATTGGGATGAAACATCTATTGGTTATAATGCTTATTCCATTTTAAAAACCGGTAAGGATGAATATGGCAGTTTTTTGCCATTTATTTTTAAATCATTTGGCGATTACAAGCCGGGGCTTTATATTTATTTGGTTGTTCCTTTAGTCGCCATTTTTGGCTTGAATGAAATAGCGATTCGTCTGCCTTCAGCTTTAATCGGTGTGGCTTCAGTTTGGTTTGTTTATCAGACGGCAATGATTCTTTTTAAGAAAAAACCTTTGGCTCTTTTTGTCAGTCTGGCCTTGGCTGTTTCACCTTGGGCGATTCATTTTTCCCGAGGGGCTTGGGAAAGCAATCTTTCTTTGTTTTTAGTTTTAGCCGGGATTTTTAGTTTTTTGAAGGCAGAAACCAAAAAAATTAAATGGCTTTATTTATCAGCGATAAGTTTTATCCTGGCTGTTTTTGCTTATCA
>CAYRXZ010000029.1:0-1782 GCA_964428615.1 uncultured Candidatus Saccharibacteria bacterium
GCGATCCAAGGGCTAGAGAAAGAAGAAAAGTTGGTCAAATGGGTCGAGCTCGCAAGAAGAAACAATCTCCGAAACGATAAAAACTTCTCTGGTTGTTAGCTTGAATTCCAAGAATAGTTCGCGCTAAACTGGAATGATGAAGAAGCGATTAACGTGGTTGGGGTTTATTTTATTGATTCCTTCTTTACTGTTTAATTTTTTCCTTTATCAAAAAATTCAAAACACGCCGTCATCAGGAATTTTAGTGATTGAAGTTTTGGATGGCGATACTCTGCTTTTAGACGGTAAGGAAAGGTTACGTTTAAGACAAGTTGATGCTCCGGAGTTGTCGTTCTGTGGTGGTGAACAAGCCAAAAAACTAATGGTCGATTTGGCTAAGGGCAAAAGAGTTGTGATTAAAGAACAGATTTTGGACCAGTATGGCCGGCCAATGGCTTTAGTTTATCAGGACGGGAAGCTATTGAATTTAGAAATACTTGCCAGCGGTTGGGCCAGATATCACGCTGATCAAACCACACAGGCGGGGATTTTGAAAGAGGTGGCTGGAAAGGCTAAAGAGGAAGGCAAGGGAATTTTTAGCTCTTTATGCTATCAGACGGAAAATCTACAAAAGCCCGACTGTCTTATAAAAGGCAATGTCGACAAAAACAGCACGGCTCGAAAATATTACTTCCCTGGTTGCGCCCAATATGAATTTACTATTGTGGAAAAAGATTTAGGTGAAGATTGGTTTTGTACTGAGAAAGAAGCCCAAAAAGCTGGTTTTACCCGAGCTGAAACTTGCCACAACAAAACTTATCATTAATTTTTTATAGTTTATTTAATCAAACTACCCAAAACATAATCAAGTTTTGATTTTGGAAATAAATCTTTCGGATAAATAGCAATTAATTTTAGATTGTTTATCCGAACAAAATCCAATTTTTTCATAAAATATTCATCATAAATTTTAAGTTCGCCATGGAGTCCGAAAAATTCAATGAATGTATCATTAACTTTAAAATCAGTAGTACATTTAGAGTTTGGATAATGAGCATTTTTCTGATGGATTATTTCCCTTTTTGTTAACCAATCGTCAATAATTTTTTCTGACAGAGAATCACATTTATGGCCATCGCTAGCAATATACTTTTTGGCAAATAAAACCGGGTTTGTGAAGAAACCGGCTTTTTTTATAGCCTTGTTCCATGTTCCGAATCGCAATCTGGTGGCTACATAATGGTGAGATTCTCTTTTAAGGGGAATTCTTCCATTATTCTGATAAAATTCTTTTATCTCTTTAATTATTTGTTCTTTAGTTACTTTCGGAGTTTTAGGCTGGCAGGCTCTTGAACAATATTTTCTGTCACCAAAAAATTGTTTTTTACAAATAGGGCATACTCTTATCTTAGGACGTCTCTTGGGAGATTTTGAGTTATTAATGATGGTCGCACATGATTTTGAACAAAAACAAATTCCCGAAGGGGGAATTTCACTAAGTGTTCTTTTAAAAGTTTTGTGGCATTTTGGATTGCCACATTTTAAAGTTTTTTGTTTGTTTCTGCCTAAACTTAGACATTTTGGAGAACAATATTGCTTCCATTTAAATTTTTCAGCCTCATTTACTCTTCCTATTGGTTTTAAATATTTCTTGTGGCAAAATGAACAATTTACAGCAATTAATGGTATATGGTTATTATACCGAACAAAACCCGAAGTTTGCAAGAAGTAAAAATTAAAATGATTTTTTTGGTCGGGGTGACTGGTTCCGCCCCAGCGACCTCTGGATCCCCGACCCAGCGC
>CAYRXZ010000030.1:0-1658 GCA_964428615.1 uncultured Candidatus Saccharibacteria bacterium
TTTCTCCCCAACCGCATTTCGAGTGCGGCGCGTTAGACCACTCTGCCAACCCTCCTTTTGGCCCTTTCTCCCAGGGTATCCTGCTCGCGGTTTAACCACTCGCAATACCCGTTCCGCTTTAGCGAAACCCACTCAGGCACCTCTCCAATTCTATCTTTACTTTTTAAATATATCAAAACAATTATTATTTAACAATGATAAAAATAAGGCGTGGATCCCCCAAAGTCCACGCCTTAGCAATTTTGTTTAATTGCAAATCGCTCTGTTGGCCTTGAAGCCGTATGGTCTTTGCTCTAGCAGGCCCAGTGTTACCCAGAGTCCAATTTTCGGAAAAACCATCCTGTTAATCCATACCAAAGGACAGGCGGAGAATTTATACAAAATGCCCATGGCGTCTCGAGCGTGGATTACAGTGCCGCATTCAGTTTTGATGATATATTCTATCCGCGCATTAATAATTTCATTTTCCATACAAAGCCCCCTTTCGCCTATGTGATAATTAATGTACAAAAAACGCTTAAGCATCTAATAAAAAAGTAAGACATTTTGTCTCAAAAGTCAAGTTTTTTGTGCCCTCGAGAGGAATCGAACCTCTAGTCGTCTCCTTAGGACGGAGCTGCTCTAATCCGTTAAGCTACGAGGGCATATCTTGATTTATAGATATATTATCCTTTTTTATCAAATTCCGCAACAATTTGTTCTCTCAGTGAATGAAGCAATTTTAAAGTGTTTGCGCCTTTTCTTATTGTTATTCTGCACATGCCATATTTTGTTTTACATTTTGTTCCGCCGTCGTTAAATCTGACAACAAAGTTAGCTTTTGGAATTTTTGTGATGTCGAACCAGTAATTTAAACATTTTTTTCTATTCATGCCCGAAAAAATTCTAATAGTTGGCTTTATAAAATCTTCGGAGATATTTAATATTTTTCTAATTATAAATAAATATAGTTTAATCATTTCTCCGTCGGAATTGATAAAATCACAACTTTTTTTACTTCCTTCCGCCCAATAAAGCATGGAGATAATAATTAATTTTTCTCTACCTAAGCCACTAAGCATGTTTTTGGCAATTTTCCAAGCTTCGTCTAAATTTTTTTGTGCCCGCTTTTTGCTTCCTCCGCGCTTAGCTTTCAATATTAAAGCGCATTTAGTTGAAATAGAAATGTTTTGAATATGATGCCAAACAGTCGTTTTTGGCACATTCAACTCTTTTACTAATTCGTTAATGCTATAACCAGATTTTCTTAAATATTTCAAACGTTTAATTTTTTCTTCAGAGTGTACTTTCATAATTTATATTATATATCATAAAATAATTTATGGAAATAGCAATGCATCTAGATAAAATGGTTATAAGTTCTAATGGTGTCACTTGAATTAATAGCTTTTATGATTTAAGATAAAATTATGGCAAATTTATATCATTCAATGGTCGGCTTTGGCATATTGGGGTTTGGATTTGGGTTTTTTGGATTTCTGTTCGCAGTAGCATTGATATGGTCAGTTATCTGGAAGGGGTTGGCGCTTTGGAAAGCAGCGCATCTTAACCAAAAATATTGGTTTATGGCGCTTTTAGTTGTGAACACGCTCGGAATCCTTGAAATTCTTTACATCTATATTTTTAACATTTTTATAAAATTGGTTTATTTATTTTTA
>CAYRXZ010000031.1:0-1601 GCA_964428615.1 uncultured Candidatus Saccharibacteria bacterium
TAGACCCCTTTGGCGGACAAAAAGATTTAGAAAATAAACTTATTCGCGCGGTGGGCGACGCGGACGAAAGATTTAATGAAGATGCTTTACGTTTAATGCGGGCAGTGCGTTTTGCCACGGAATTAAATTTCTTCACCCAAGGCGGATCAGCTTCGGGCTGGAAAATTGAAGAAAAAACTCTTAAAGCGGTGGAAAAGCGCGCCGGACTTTTGGAGATGATAGCTAAAGAAAGAATTCGTGACGAATTTGTAAAAATAATAATGGCAAATAAAGCGGCGCAGGGAATATTGCTTTTGGAAAAATTGGGGCTTTTAAAATATATTCTTCCAGAGCTTTGCGAGGGGATAGGCGTTGCTCAAAATCTTCATCATATATATACAGTATTTGAGCATCACATAAAGTCGCTTGATTATGTCGCCAAGCAAAATTATTCATTAGAAATCAGGCTTGCCGCTTTACTTCATGATTTAGGAAAGCCGAAAACAAAATGTGGAGAAGGTTATAATGCCACTTTTCACGGTCACGAAATGGCAAGCGCTAAAATGGTTGCCAGGGCGCTTGAGAGACTGAGATTTTCAAAAGATATAATAGAAAAAGTAGTTCATCTTGTCAGATATCATATGTTTTATTACAATGTGGGCGAGGTTTCTGAGGCGGGAGTACGCAGGTTTTTGGCGCGAGTTGGTCCGGAAAACGTTGATAACCTTTTGAAAATTCGCGAAGCCGACAGAATCGGTTCAGGAACACCCAAAGCTGTTCCTTATAAAAACAGGCATTTGCTGTTTATGATTGAAAAAGTGAAAATTGACCCGATTTCACCGAAAATGCTTAAGGTTGATGGTGAAAGTGTAATGAAGGTTGCTGGTATTGAACCGGGACCGAAAGTGGGGCAAATTTTGACAGTATTACTCGAAGAAGTTTTAGATGAACCGGCTAAAAATACAAAAAAAGATTTAGAATTGAAAATTAAGAATTTGACAAAACTTTCAGAAAAAGAACTAATTAATTTAGCGAAAAATGCTAAGAATAAAAAAGAAGAATTTGAAATCGGAGTAGAAAAAGAGATGAAGAAAAAATATTATGTAAAATAAAAATTTTAATCAATCTAGAATACGGTCTTTAATAATCACTAATACAAAATAAAAATTCGGGATAAAATTAGAGATTGATTAATAATAAAGTGATAATATGTTTCAATATATTAAATTTAAGACGTTCATTGTGTAATATATTGGTTAGTACCTTAATAACAGGATGGAGCTTGTTATGGGTACGCATGCGCTTTGGGATTAAACGTTTTGTCGGGCTGTAGTATACCGGTAGTACGTGCGCTTCGGGTGCGTAAAGACCGGGTTCAATTCCCGGCAGCCCGACAAAACGTTTAATCGGAATTTCAGCGGAAATTCTGGGCGAGGCTACGTTCGCATTTTTCCATATATTTCGAAATTAAATTGTGTAAGAGCAGACAAATGTAAAAAGGGCTCATAGTAAAGTGGTATTACGCTACATTCGCATTGTAGAGGCCCGGGTTCGATTCCCGGTGAGTCCACCAGTATTAAACTTTCAGAATTTTTTGATAAAAAAATGACCTTTTTAAGAAA